>CAYOPU010000181.1:0-4555 GCA_964405915.1 uncultured Smithella sp.
GGAAATTCCATTTCCAGCGTTTCGCGGAAATGGTCCACCAGGCGGCGGACGCGCAGCGTCTGTCCGGTGATTTCCAGGTTTTCCGCATAAGCCGCCGCGGGTAGATGAAGTTCCTCCGCCAGTTGCGGGCCGACCTGCGCGGTTTCGCTGTCCGACGTATAAGCGCCGCACAAAATCAAATCGTAACCGGAGACCTCTTTTTTAATGGCTTCCGCCAGGATAAAAGACGTGGCGTAGGTATCCGAGCCCGCCAGCATCCGGTCGCAGATTAAAATGCCCCGATCCGCTCCCATGGCCAGAGCTTCCCGTAAAACTTCTTCCGCCGCGGTCGGCCCCATCGTCAGCACGGTAATGGCCGCGCCGTATTTTTCTTTCATCTGGAGCGCCGCTTCCACCGCGTGCTTGCAGGCGGGATTCATCATGCCCGCCGCCAGGTCGCGCCTCAGCGTGCCTGTCTTTTCATCCCACGGCAGTTCGGTGACCATCGGCACCTGTTTAATGCAGACTACAATGTTCAGCATAGATTCTCACAAAACCGGTTGAGATAACATCGCGCGGGCGATCACCATCCGCTGGATCTCGCTGGTGCCTTCGTAAATTTCAGTGACCCGGGCGTCCCGGAAGTAGCGTTCCACGTCATATTCTTTGCTGTAGCCGTAACCGCCGTGAATCTGGACGGCCAGCGATGTTACTTTGGAGGCTACGGTGCTGCAATACAATTTCGCCATCGACGCCTCGCAGCCGAAAGGCATTCCCGCGTCTTTGAGTTCACAGGCGCGATACAAAAGCAGGCGTGCGGCCATGATCTCCGTGGCCATATCGGCGATATAATTTTGAATGGTCTGCTGGGAGGCGATGGGTTTTTTAAACTGCTGTCTTTCCTTGGCGTATTTCACCGCCGCTTCCATCGCGCCCTGCGCAATGCCCAGGGCCTGCGCGGCCACGCCGATGCGGCCGTTATCCAGTGTCGTGAGCCCGATCTTCATGCCGTCGCCGAGTTTTCCCAGGAGGTTCCCCTCCGGCACAAGACAGTCTTCAAAAAACAGCGACGAAACGGGATTGGCGCGCATGCCGCAGAGATCTTCCAGCTCTCCCCGCAAAAATCCCGGATGCTTGCTTTCAACAATGAAAACACTGCTTTGTAACTTTTTATCGGGCGATGAGGTTAATGCGAAAATCAGGGCGACATCGCAGACCCCGCCATTGGTGACAAATATTTTTGTGCCGTTCAGGATGTAATGCGGACCATTTTTCACAGCGGTTGTTTCCACGCCGCCTGCGTCGGAGCCGGCATTGGCTTCCGTCAGGCTGAAGGCGCCGATCATTTTGCCCGCGGCCAGTTGCGGCAGGTAGGTTTCTTTTTGACCTGTGTCGGCAAACTGCAGGAAAGGATAGACAGCGACGCCGTTATGGACGGTCACGCACAGTCCCACCGCCGCGCAGACGCGGGAGAGTTCTTCCACCACGATGGCGGCGCTGATGGAATCCAGCTGTGCGCCGCCGAATTTTTTCGGCGCCTGCAGGCCGAAATAATTGAGCGGCATCATTTTGGCGATGACGTCGCGGGGAAATATCCGCTGCCGGTCGATTTCGGCGGCAATAGGCGCCAGTTCCTTTTCAGCGAAATGCCGTGTGGAATTGCGAATCAGCTTATGTTTCATGCACGGGTTGAATTGCAAAATGTCTTACTCCCGGGAAGGTTGCCGATGCACGATATTTACAATGAGCGCGATCTATTGTAATTTTCCGCGCCTTTTCGGGCAACAATTTTGTCTGGCATATAGAGAAAAGAAGCGGTAAAGTCAATCAGATTATAAGGAGGCGGAATGCCTCGTGACCTCTGAGGGAAAAAATAATGAAGGAGATCGAAATGAAAAATATTTGCATAACCTTAATGGCGGCGGTTGTATTGTTTTCCTTTTCTCCCATGGCCCGGGCGCAGGAATTCGGCAAGATTCGCGCGCTTCAGGAGAGGGCGGCCCATGTGACCAAACAAAAGAATGATTTTGTCATCCGGGTTTTAATCTCCTACAAAATCCCTCATGAGGTGAACGAAGAGGGCGTTGTCGTGCGTATCAACACGGATAACAAATGGATGGACATCCGATCAATCGAGATTGTTCCCGTGCTGAAGGAATCCGCGGATGGCAGCCGACAGGTTGCCGCGCATGAATTATACTTCTTTACCGCTGGCGGGATTTTGGATGTCATATCGGCGTTAACGATCCGATAATCTTTACCGGCCGAGTTTGCTTTTCATTTCGGCCAGTTTTTCTTTATCCAGATAGTATTTGCCGTCGCCGGTTTTGATGACCAACTGATCGGCGATCAGGACGTTCAATGCCTTGGGCCGAAGGTTTTTTGTGCCGACGCGAAAGAAATTTTTCCGTTCGTCCTGAAGCTTCATCGCCTTTTTTTCGCTGAAGGCCCTGGCTTCTTCCAGATCGGCGATAATCTTGAAGCACACCCGCCGCAGGCCTAAACCGGTCAAATACATGGCCGTCAGAACAAAGACAATAAAGGCGGCGAACAGTAAAATGATTTGTAAATAAACGGGCATAGGATTCGTGTTTTCTTGAAATTGGTTCAGCTTACCGTTATATCTTTCGTTGCCTTCCTGATCACAAAGCAGCGCTCGTTATTGGATGATGGATCGTCGGGATTGATAAAGAACCCGGGGCGGTTGATATTGTAAGTGGTCGTTGTGCCCGTGAGAATCTCGCCGTCTTTAAAAAGTACTTTGATCCGCCTTCCGAATATATTTTTAACTGGTTCAACATCCTTTTGATTCCGGAACCTTGGGTTGAAGTCAAATTCCTTGACAAAGAATACGGCTTTCAGATCAGCAAGGTGAATCTCAATCGGTATGCTTTCCGCTGACGCTCCCAGGGGAATAAAATGAAAGAACTCCCTGTCAGCGGAAAAATTGTTTGTGACGCCTTTCTTTGTGCGACCATCCGCAAAATGGATGACAATTTTGTTCTGGGCCACGGTTATCCTCCCTAAATCATAGTATATAAAGAGAAAATAATCTGCTTCGAAGAACTCTTGGCATGTTTCGGGAAGTTGTGATAAAAAAACACAACTTTTTTTTGATCGACTTTTCTCAAGAGCGCTTCTAAAAGATTTATAGCTTAATACAGGAAAAAAGTCGATTATTTTATAACGCGGAGATGAAAGATATAACCATGAACGGCAAAACAAACCGGTCGATAGGCGTTTTTGATTCCGGAATCGGCGGGCTCACGGTGGTGCGCGCGCTGATGGAGCGCCTGCCTTTTGAAAATATTATTTATTTCGGTGATACTGCGCGGGTGCCCTACGGCGTTAAATCCGTGGAAACCATTAACCGCTATGCGCTGCAGATTACGGAATTTTTACTGAAAAAGGATGTCAAGCTCCTGATTGTCGCCTGCAACACGATGGCGGCCGTGGCTTATCAGGCCATCCGGGACCTCTCGCCCGTGCCGGTGCTGGAAGTGATTGAAGCCAGCGCAAAAATAGCTGTTGCCGAAACCAGCAGCAAAGCCATTGGCGTCATCGGCACGCCTGCCACGATCAACTCAAATGCGTATGCCCGCGCCATTCATCTGCTGGATCGCGATGCCCGGGTTTTTTCGCAGGCCTGTCCTTTGTTAGTTCCGCTGGTGGAAGAGGGCTGGTTTGATCATGCGGCCACCAGGCTGGTCGCCGAAGAATACTTAAGACCGGTCATGGCTGAGCGCATCGACACACTGGTGCTGGGTTGCACGCATTATCCGCTGCTTAAACCTCTTTTTCAGAGCATCGCGGGGCCGCAGGTGCATCTGATTGATTCGGCGGAAGCGATGGCGGAAAATGCCGCCGATTTGATTAATCGGGAAAATCTGGGCAACGAAAGCCAGCAGTCGCCGGATTATCTCTTTTGCGTGAGCGACGTGCCATATCGCTTTCAGACCATTGGTGAACGCTTCCTGGGGCGGACGCTGTCCCATGTCGAAATGGTGAGGCTTTGACGTATGAAAATTTTACTTGCCGGTTACAATGTCGATTACAATCTGCTTTGCGAACTCAAAGAAAAAAGCGCACTGAAACAGGATATCACGCCGGAAACGATTTCCGCCGCTTATGCCCGCATCAGCCGCAGCCCGAAGCCGGTTGATGAACTCAGGTCCGACGCCCGTGCCGAGGTCGAAAAAGCGCGCAAGTCCAACCGCAACATCGTTTTTGAAATGGGGCACAGTTCGGTGGCTGAACATGCCGTCTTCAATATCGACGTCCTCGGTGTTTCCCGCCTGCTTACGGAGGAAATTGAAAAGTTCCGTCTGTGTTCTTACACGGAGAAATCGCAGCGCTATGTCCTGTTTGACAAGGACTTTGTCGTGCCCGAAGAAATTGTCGAGGCGGGTTTGAAGAATGTGTTTGTCGAAACGGTTCAGATGCAAAACGGTTTTTACCGCAGTCTCTATGAACAGCTTCGCCCTTATGTGTTTGAGCAAAACAAGGCGCTGGCCGAAAATCCCGCCAACAAGTCCATGCTGGAAGGCTGGGCCAAGGAAGATGCCCGTTATGCCAT
>CAYOPU010000182.1:0-4523 GCA_964405915.1 uncultured Smithella sp.
TATCGTTTCACATAGATGAAACGATACAAACATCAGGACGTTTTTTTTCATTCATCAGGACGAAATTGTTTACGCATTGGTATCCATTTATTATTTCTTCAATAGACTGATTGAAAAGGGGATACACAAATGAGGCTGCTCTTCAATTTTCCGAATCAGAGGTAAATGTAAATGTGTTTGGTGTGAAATGGATGCGTTTGTTGATGAATGCGATGACTGACTCGTAATCTTCACAACTGAACACATACTTTTTCCCGTTTTTTAGAAATATACAATATGCTTGTTCGGTGTCGCCGGCAAACGCAACATATTTCCCGATCTCCTTGCCTGAGAAGAGTCCGATGTACCCACCAAGTCCGCCACTCCCAAACAATCGGATGTCGCAGCCAAACTTATAAGGCATGATGGCGCTGATCTGGTCATAGTCAATGGACAACGATCCAACCAACTTTTTTAAGGTGAACGTTTTTTCACTGAGAGTGACCGAGAGAGGTGCATTGACAAGAAAGAGCAAGGTCAGGAGCAACAGACATATCATGATGATCAACTCGACGAAAGAGCCCTTGGCTACATACGATTGGTAGAGCGAATACTCTGCTCCGATAATCAATAAAGAGGCTGCGGTAGTGATGATCTTTGCCGGCAGACCCCAGCGCACATTAAATGTTGTTTCCATCTTGTTTCAACTAGTTATTTATTGCAGAAGAACCACAGTTCTTCTGCAATAGAGGAGTGTTACGAACGAGTCACAATAGCCGTATTGCCACCGCCACGTAGACTCAGATCTACCGGTTTGTTGCTCTTCCACTGACCACCTGTAAAATTAGGAAAATCAATCGAGTTGGAGCGATTGGCGATCGACCAGCAGCTCAATGGAGTAACGGCACACCAGGCAGCCGCGTCATACACATCCATATCCAGCGGCAAACCGTTGCGCAAACAGTCAATGAGGCGCCAGTCCATGATGAAGTCCATGCCGCCATGTCCGCCAATTACTTTGGCTGCATCAGCCACGTGTTTGACCACTTCCGGCGTGTATAACTCTTCAAACTTTTTCATCTCTTCCGGTGTCGAACTCTCACTGTGTCCCAAGGTGATTCGTCCCGGTTCCGGATATTTCTGAGCAAATCCTTTGGTACCGCTCAATGTATGGAGGCGACTGTACGGACGGGGAGAAGAGACGTCGTGTTGCACCATGATAGTTTTTCCTTTATAGGTTCTGATCATTGAGGTGTTCATATTGCCCCGATACGTCTTATTGCCAAACTTTTTATAGAAAGGATCGCCTGTAGCGATCAGCTTTTCAGCCATTTGTTGCATCATAAAATCATTGGAAGCCATGCAAGTCATATACTCAAAAGCATCTCCCCGGTTAATGTCCATGGCCAAAGCCACCGGTCCCAGACCATGTGTCGGATAGAGATTGCCATTGAGTTGATTCTCTTCCCAGCGCCATCCCTCATAGACATACCCGTTTGTCGTATTTGGTTTGTTGAACATAGTTTCCAGTAACGGATGGATATAGGCCCCTTCGCCATGAATCAATTCACCCAGCAGACCTTTCTGTGCCATATTGATGGTGAGTGTCTCGAAGAAATCATAACAGCAGTTCTCCAACTGCATACAATGTTTGCGGGTACGTTCGCTCGTTTCGACGAGTTGCCATGCCTCTTCCAACGTCTTGGCTGTGGGCACTTCGCACGCTACATGTTTGCCGTGTTCCATCGCATACAAGGCGATTGGGGTATGCCAGTCCCACGAGGTGGCGATATAAATAAGGTCAATATCATCCCTTTCGCACATCTTCTTGAAAGCAGTCTCACTTCCAAAATATTCCGCAGCAGCAGGAAGCCCTCTCTTCTTTAAAGTCTCCTGATTGGACTTGACCGCTGCTTCGCGGATATCGCAAAGCGCTTTGATCTCCACATTTTTGATATTAGTCATCCGGCTAACAGCTCCGCTACCTCTGCCTCCGATTCCCACATAGCCAATCCGTACGACAGGTATGGCAGGTGCAGCAAAGTTGCACATGTTGAAAAGCTGTTTATGACTCTTTGATTTCTGTTGGTTCTCCTGTACGGCCTCATTGAGCTCACCTACAGAGGCATAACCTGCCAGACTCGATAACAGCAATCCACCGGTTCCGGCAGTTGCCATTTTTAAGAAACTTCTGCGATTTGAATTCATTTGCTTGTGTTTTTTATCCGTGAAAGATACATTATGTATTAAGGTATCCGCAAAGATAAACAGATATCGCAAAAGAGCAATTCTTTCTCCAGATATTATACTTTCTTTTCACTCGCTCTTCACCACTTCCGCCGGATTGGCAGAAGCCGCTTTCCAGACACGTGATCCGATCGTTATTAGTATGATCAGTGCCACTAATGCCATAATAACCAGATAGATCCAACCGTCGATAGAGGTTTGTCGCACATATTGCTCCAGCCACAAGTGCATCAGATAGGTTGCCATGGGGAAGGCGATGAGCGCTGCAATGCCTAGCAGCAAAGCATATTCCCGGAAGAAAGAGTGTAGTATCTGAGCGACCGTCGCTCCAAATACTTTGCGGATGGCGATCTCTTTGCGCCGCTGCTGACAGGTGAGCGACACCATCGAATAGATGCCGAAGATAGAGATGAGGATGCAGACCCCTGTGATTATACCGAGCATGTACAGCAAGGCACGCTCGGAACGATAGGCTTTCTCCAAATGCTCTTCCATACTTTGAAACTCAACTTCTTTGCACCCCGTCTCTTTTTCAAGTAATGTGTGTATCGCCTCATTGGCCTCTTTCGCTTTTCCATCCATTACCCGGTAAAGCACTGACACCAGCGCCTGCTTTTCCTGTGTTGGAAAGAAGATGATAGGCTCTTGTTCTTCTGTTTGCGAACCGGAATAGAAGTTTTTGATCACACCGACGACATTTCCATACATGACCTGTTTGCCAATGATGCTCTCTCGTGTCTCGTTTTCTTGAAGTTTGAGCATGGATTCGTTGATCATGATTACATTTTTCTCCCCTTCTTTAAAAGGTTCACCGGCAAGTACTGTTAACTTATGAAAGCGTATAAAGTCACGATTTATCCGCATCAGACAGTAGGATTGAGTGCCATTACTAATACGAGTAACTCCATATCCGGGAAAGAATCCCGAGCATTCCTTGTTAATCTCAGTCACATAAGGAATCTGAGCAATCTTGTCCGCATAATCGTGTACATTGTAATCCATCATTTCTGCATACCATACATTCCTACTGTCAAATCCGGCTCCTTCATTGGTCATATAATGTACCTGTTTGAAGAGAACAGTGGTGGCAAAAAAGAGTCCGATGCTGATGATCAGTTGTAGTATGAGTGTAGCCTTACGGAAAAGATTTCTTGCCGGCCCTGTTTGTGATTGAATACTTGCTTGCAGTGTTTTGCTTCTAAAGTAACAGATAGGAATGATGCCGACGATGAAAGAAATCAGAATGAGGAGTAGTGCGTACACAATCGTTTCTCCATAGATTGCACCTCGGGTGAGGAGAATGCCTGAGAGTGTGATAAACTTCGGGATACAGAGTTCGACGAGACACTCACCGATAAAGAGTGCCATGAGAATCAATAAGAGAAACTCAATCGTAAATAAAAGGAAGAGCTGACTGTTTGATGCCCCGTTGACTTTACGCAGGGCAATTTCTCTACCTCGAATACTGATACGGGTAACGAAAAGAGTGATGTAGTTGAAGAGTGCGCAGAGGATCACAAGTGCGCCGGCGCCTGCAAACAGGATAATATGGGAGAACTTATAGGAAGTATTTGGGTCCGGCAATCTGTAATGCAATTCATTCAGAGGGACCAGCGTGAAATGAAGACTATCTCCAAGATAGTACAGGGTGCTTATCTTCTTTGCAAAATCTTCAGCATTAGAACCTTCTTTCAGTTGTACAAAGAAATCCAGATAATTGGGAGCATGAATGAAGTTTCTTGAATATCCTCCACCATTCGGAACTTGCGGAGGAGGAACTATCGTAGCTATGGCATCGCAATGAAAGCGGCTGTTGACAGGAAATGCCTTCATTGTTCCGACAATCTCTCTCTGATCGTAGATAGCTCCGTTTAAACCTTTTTTCCCCGCCAGTAGTTTGGCTGTTCCCCGGGTCACGACCATCGGATAGGCACCGGTCGTGGTTGGTTGATGATAGAGATTACTCTCAAAAGGAAAAGGAAACATCTTTTGAAAGGCTGAGTCTGTTTCAAGAAAGTAAATACATGTATCTAGCTTATCGCCTTCAAGAGGCAACTTCCCATATTCAACCATCGTTGCCAGTTCCACTTCCGGAAATGTTTTCTGAAAATGATCGATGAGGGGGCGATTTAGCAGATCTTTGACTATCACACCGTTTTGTGTCGCATTCACAGCATAAATCCGATCACCGTTGGGATGAAAGGTATCGTAGCTCATCTCGTATCTGATCCATGTGACTGACAAGGCAAAGCAGGCGAAACCGATGGCCAGTCCCACGATGGAGAGGATGGTCTGTG
>CAYOPU010000183.1:0-4522 GCA_964405915.1 uncultured Smithella sp.
ACGTCGATGAAAGCTGGGATGAAAAAAAGGAGTTGTTTAAAATCAGCGGGAAAATAGTAGGGACCCGCAACACGACACAATCATGTGTTTTGAAAAATAGCGATTACACGACAGTGCTCGCAGCCGCGGTCTTTGTATTCTGAAAACGGTTTAGCAATTTAAGGGAGGTAATATTCATGAATGGTGCAAATCGCAGCGGAAGAGGAAATGGTGGCGGTCAGGGAATGGGTGGCGGCCGGGGCCGTAAGGGCCGACCGATTGCCGGCGGTGCGGTGGGCGCCTGCCGGTGTCCCAATTGCGGCCATACGCAGCCGCATGAACGAGGCGTGCCCTGCACGCAGGTTCAGTGCCCGAAGTGCAAGACATCGATGGTTCGGGAATAGATAAACAATCGCATGAAAGGAGGATTTTTATCATGCCAAGAGGAGATTCAACAGGCCCCATGGGAATGGGACCTATGACAGGTCGTCAGGCGGGATATTGCGCCGGTCACAATATGCCCGGTTTTGTAAATAACGCTGGAAGGCGCGGTATGGGAATGGGTTTTGGACGCGGAGCTGATTTTGGAGGGCGCGGTGGCGGATTAAGACGGCGTAATCGTTTTTTCGTGACAGGTGTGCAGGGCAGAGCCTGGTTTGGAGCACCATCGGCGCCATTTCAGCAAACCGATCCGGCAACGGAAATACAGACGCTGAAAAGTCAGGCCGAATACCTGCAATCCGAAATGGATGCGATTACAAAGCGCCTTGATGAATTGACCGCGGGAGACCGGAACCAATAGAAGCATTGGGCGCGGAGTCTGTCCGCGCCAGAGTGGCGGCGGCGCGGTCCGCGCATCTCCGCGTCGCCGCCGGTTTTCAGAAGAAACGGGAAACGATTAAAAACTTTTTTTACGGAAACTCGGAAGAGGAACTGAAATTGAAAAGAATAGGGATTATCATTTGCGCACGTTACCACAATTGCGGAGGAGGAAAATGTTTCAGGGCTTTGCGCGAACGCCACGGCGGGTTTGCCCGGTACGCTTCAGATGAGGCTCTGGAAATCGTTGGATATTCGACTTGCGGCGGTTGTCCGGGTGGAAACGTGGAATATGTGCCGGCGGAATTTTTAAAAAACGGATGCGATGTCGTCCATCTGGCCACCGGTCTTGTAGTGGGGTACCCCCCATGCCCTCGGCTCCTGCAATTTAAAATATTCATTGAAGAGCAGTTTAAACTGCCTGTGGTCGTGGGGACTCACCCGATTCCGCTTAAATACATGAAGACTCATGGCAGACTTCCCTTTTGGAAACAAACTGACATGGAAGCGCTGGCGGGTCACCTCATGACGGAATCCAAAGAAGTGATGGAATCATATAATTGATGTCGAAGAAAGAGAGCATGATATGAAAATAGCAATCACCACATCAGGCAAAGATTTAAACGCACCCCTGGACGGCCGTTTCGGGCGTGCGCCACTGTTTCTGATTTATGATCTTGAAGCCAAAACCTTCGTGATCATTGATAACGAGCAGAATCTGAACGCGGCGCAGGGCGCGGGCATTCAGTCTGCACAAAATATCACGCGCCTAGGTGTCAAAGCTCTGGTCACCGGGCATTGCGGTCCGAAGGCGTTTCGCGTTCTTCAGGCGGCAGGCATTAAAATTTACAACACATCAGCTGCGACTGTATCGGAAGCCCTTGATCTTTATATAGCCGGGAAACTCACCGAGGCGGCATCAGCCGACGTTGAGGGACACTGGGCATGAATCCGTGCAATATTCTTTATTGGACAATTGGCATCATTCACAGCGAACATACGATCGCTGAAAAAACGCCCATCCAGCCGGTTTACGCCAAAGGCTGCAAGGGATATGTTGAGTTGTGTCCGGAGTTCACCGAGGGTCTGAAAGACCTGGAGGGTTTTTCGCATATCTACCTTATCTATCACTTTCATCAATGCTGTCAGGTCAAACTTATCGTTAAACCGTTTTTGCAGGATATTGATCGTGGCGTTTTTTCAACGCGGCAGCCTTACCGTCCTAATGCCATCGGCCTGAGTGTGGTGGAACTTCTCGGCATTGAAGGCAATATTCTGCATCTGGACGGCGTGGATATCCTGGACGGCACACCGCTTCTGGACATCAAGCCCTACACGGCTAAATTCGATCTTCACCCTGTCAAGAAGAACGGTTGGCAGGACGAAGTGGACGAACAAACCGCCCAGAGGCGGGGAAAGCGCGGGCATGGCCGACCATGAAAGCACCCGTGATTGCCATTGAACTCAAAGCGCACGCCCCTTTTACAGCGTTTGGAACCGTAACAGGCATTGTCATTATGGCCGCTTTTATTCAATTCCAGATATCGAGGGAAATTTCGTCCACACTATTCTGGACGATGCATCCGCTGCACGTCCTGCTCAGCGCTCTGGTAACCACGGCGATGTACCGGTTGCATGCCGGTCGCGGCATTTGGCGAACAGTTCTGATCGGCTACGTTGGGTCAATCGGCATTGCCACGTTGAGCGATTCGCTCATTCCCTTTGCCGGAGAATGGCTGCTGGACCTGCCTTATCGTGGTATCCATCTGGGCTTTATCGAAAAATGGTGGCTGGTCAATCCGCTGGCACTGGCCGGTATCGCGCTGGGCTCTGTTATATCTCACACGAAAATATCGCATGCGGGACATGTGCTGCTCAGCACCTGGGCATCGCTTTTTCACATTCTGATGGCGCTGGGAACTTCCATTGATGTCGTGACAACCATACTGATTGCAGTCTTTCTGTTTCTGGCGGTCTGGGTGCCCTGTTGCACCAGCGATATTGTTTTTCCCTTGCTCTGGATTAAAAAAGAAAACGGCAACAGCAAGCGCCCGATTTCCGTCACCAATGGAGGCACGACATGAGAATTTCTATCGCATCCGGCAAAGGCGGAACGGGCAAAACCACCGTATCCGTCAATCTGGCGCGTACGATGGGCATCCCCGTTCAACTGCTGGACTGCGATGTTGAAGAACCCAACGCACACCTGTTTCTTGCGGGAGACAAGGTCAAAGAAGAAATTGTAACAATTCCGGTTCCCCAGGTGGATGAAGCGCTTTGCAACGGCTGCGGTGAATGCGGCAAATTTTGCGAGTACCACGCCATCGTCACATTCGGGACGGCGCCACTGATCTTTCCGGAAATGTGTCATGGCTGCGGCGGCTGCACAAGGGTCTGCCCCACGAAAGCTATTTCCGAAGTGGGCCGCCGCTTCGGTGTGGTGGAAACAAGACGCTCGGAAAACATCACGCTGATCGGCGGACGTCTGGATGTGGGCGTGGCCATGGCGCCGCCGCTGATCCGGGCGGTTAAAGAGCGTCTGCAAAATAATTCCCCGGCGATTCTGGACGCGCCGCCGGGAACATCGTGCCCGGTCATTGCCGCCATTCGGGATACCGATATGGTTTTACTGGTCACGGAACCGACGCCATTCGGCCTGAACGATCTTTCGCTTGCCGTGGATATGGCGCGCGAGCTTAAAATCCCATTCGGCGTCATCGTCAATCGCATGGGCAGCGGGGATGACCGCGTGCACATCTACTGCCAAAAGGAAGCTATCCCTCTTTTACTGGAAATACCGGACGACCGGCGAATCGCCGAGGCTTATTCCCGGGGAATTCTGATGGTTGATGCGCTGCCTCAATACCGGATGCTTTTTGAGAGCCTGATGGAAAAAATAACCAGCCCTGGAAAGAAAGGAAGTATCTGAAAAATGCCAACCTATGAATACGAATGCAACAGTTGTCATGCACGCTTCGAAAGTCGGCAGAGCATGAAAGACGAGCCTCTCAAGGTCTGCCCCGAATGCGGCGGAAACGTTCAAAGACTCGTCAGCGGAGGCAGCGGTTTTATTTTAAAATCGCAGGGGCAAATGCTGCGCAACTCACGAAAGAGCTGTTCTTTGGAAGAAACCGGAAAAACCTGCTGCGGCGCCAGCCAGCGGTGCGGAGAGTCGCACTGCGGAGACTGAGAAAATGAGTTCAAGCGATTTTAAATATCTTTACGGTCCCGTTCCCTCCCGCCGTCTGGGACGGTCATTGGGGATAGATCTGGTTCCTTTCAAAACATGCACTTACGATTGCATTTACTGCCAGTTGGGGCGCACGACAAATAAAACCATGGAACGGCGCCCCTATGTGCCCGTCAATCATGTTTTGGACGAGTTAAAGATGAAACTGGCTTCGGGAGAAATGCCCGACTACATCAGTCTCGCCGGTTCCGGCGAGCCGACGCTGCATTCTGGCATCGGCGAACTGATCGGCATGATCAAGAACATGACCACGATCCCCGTAGCCGTCCTGACCAACGGCTCTTTGCTATACAGACCGGAAGTTCGCGCAGCTTTGATGCAGGCCGATCTGGTCATTCCCTCGCTCGATGCCGGTGATGAAACAATCTTTCGATACGTCAACCGCCCTCACCTCAGCATTTCTTTCGACAATATGGTCAATGGCCTGATCGAATTTACCGATGATTTTCCAGGACAGGTGTGGCTGGAGGTTCT
>CAYOPU010000184.1:0-4518 GCA_964405915.1 uncultured Smithella sp.
AGTCCTCTTTGCATACCTGGGACGGCTGGGTGAAGGAAATGAAAAATGATTACCGGATTATCCGGCTGGATCTTCCCGGCTGGGGTTTCACCGGAGCCTCAAACTTTGGTTACCGGCCTGATGACACCATAGAATTTCTGAACAAATTTGTTGATGCCCTGCATGTACAGAAAATGAACATTGCGGGAAATTCTTACGGGGGGTTCCTGGCGTGGAATTTTGTCGTGAAGCATCCGGATCGAGTGGACAAACTCATCGTTATTGATGGCGGCGGGTATCCGTTTGAACTTCCGCTGGCCGTCAGGCTCATGACCGCGCCGGTTGTAAAAAATCTCTATCCCCTGATGACCCCCAGGTTCGTTGTCGCCAAATTCGTCGGTGATGTTTATGGGGAAAACAGCCGGATCACGGAAGAGACTATCGACCGCTATTATGACCTGATGATGTATAAGGATAACCGAAAAGAAAGTGTAAAATTTTTCGAGACGATGAAGGGACAAATGAACAAAGAATCGCCGGAAGTAAAAACCATCAAGATCCCGACGCTGATCATGTGGGGCAAGCAGGACAAGTGGATTCCCATCAGTCTCATGCAACGTTTTAAAAGCGACATCCCTCATGCACGCACGATCGCCTATGACAAAGCAGGTCATATTCCGATGGAACAGATTCCCGAAATCACCGCCAGGGACGCAGCCTCGTTTTTAAAGGGCAAGTAAACGGAAATAAAAGGGATCCCCGACGTTTGCTCGATTTACCTCCACGGATAGCAGCAGGTATATAAGCTCAGGATAAGATTACAGATTATGCCTTTTGGTCCGGGCTGAAAAAAACACAAACCTGATTTCTCCCGAGTTCTTTGGCCTTATACAGAGCCTTGTCGGCCATCTCCACCAGAACCTGCTGGTTTTCGTCTGTTTGCGGAGTCATGGCGGCAACACCGATGCTGATGGTAACGTAAGAAGCAACACGGGAATATTGATGAGGAAGATATTCCAACTCAACGCTCGTTCGAATTTTTTCAGCGATCTGTCGGGCATTTTCCCGGGTCGTATTGGGAAGAAGAACCACAAATTCTTCACCGCCATATCGGGCGCACAAATCATGGGAGCGGTGGACACTTTTCCGGAGAACGGCGGCAATTTTCTGGAGGCATACATCTCCGGCCTGATGGCCATAGTGGTCATTATAAGCCTTGAAGTCATCCACGTCGATAAACAGAAGAGACAGCGGTGTGCGATACCGGACACCCATCCGCCATTCCGTGTCGATAAAATCGTCAAAATGCCGCCGGTTGGCCAGGCCCGTTAAAACATCCGACGAAGAAAGATGTTCAAGCTCGGTTTTGGCCTGTTCCAGCCGAATGGTCTCGATTTCCTTTAATAGATTGCGCAGATAATTCCGGCGCAGGTCATTTTCCATCTGATAATTGGCAATCAAACTGATGATATTGGCGGCAAACAGAACAACGCTGCTGTTGATCATTACGGGCGGAGGCATGGGGGTAATATGGGACACACAAAGGACATAAAGCAGAAATGCAATCCACGACACACTGAAGGCATGCCAGAAGCGCAGACGCACCACAATGTTGCCGAACATCACAATGAGAATGACCCCGGTGTGGTAGTGGACAACATTGGGATGATGACTTAATCCCAACATGAGGATAATGCTGGCACAAGAAAGAACAATAAGAAAATCGACAAAAATATCCAGGAAATGGATAAACGTCCGCCGACTCATCAACACAAGAACGATCACCATGGCGGGAGTGACAATGCCCAGACGGATTTTCCAGGCCGTCAGATAGATGTCCGGAAGCATCTCCTTATCCGTGATGAGAAACAGGTTATAGATGAAGATGGCAATGACCGCCATGATAAAAAAACGGTTTTTGCGGATGTCCAGTGTATCGGCAAGGAAACGTCTTTCAAGATTGCCGGGAAAAACAAGAAAGGGAAATCCGGATTCCAGGGCCCTCTGAATATCATCTTCCAGATTCGTAATGTCTTGACGATGGTCGGTCAACGGGTGACGGGTTTCGGTCAAATCTCCATCCTCCTGCAAACGATAAGCCCCTCCGGAGAGATTTTGTCCGGGAATGGCTTTTTGCCCAAATTCAGTTTCATGGGACAGTTCCTCACTGTCATTATAGTCAACAAATGCGTTTGGGGAAAGAAAAATGTCATGCGAAAAACCCCTTGATTTGATATAAAGAATCCGGTGGGTAAACGATAATGGACAAGAAAAAAAACTCCTTTCTGAAGCAAGCGCCGGGCCTCCTGCTTTTACTTGCCGCGCTTGTCCTGTTTCTGCCCCGGGAAGCTGAAGCAGCCAGGAAGCTGGTCATCGATCCGGAATTTGCAAAAAGCAATCTGAAAGGCATTCTGCAGGTTTGCAAGGACCCGACAGGCAATCTGACCATCGATCAGATCGCCTCGTCGGCCCTTGACGAATGCTTCCGGGATATCTCGATAGAACATCCCACCTTCGGCTATTCGGACGCAACCTTCTGGTTCCGAATCAAAGCTGTCGCCACCCCGCAAGTTTCCCAATCTTTTTTCCTTGCCTACGATTACCCGGTGATTGATGAAATTGATCTTTATCTGCCGGACAGCAAAGGATACAAGGTATATTCGGCCGGCGATCGCCGTCCTTTTCACCTTTGGCCGGTCCCTTACAGGAGCATTCTTTTCCCCGTCACAATGGATGCCGGGAAATCGTCAACTTGGATCATTCGGGTAAAAAGCGAAGGATCGATCACCGTTCCCATCACCCTGTGGTCGGAAGATGCTTTCTCCCGCTACCGGAACAATTCACTCGTCGCCCTGTGGTTTTTCTATGGCGCCATGATCTCCATCATTTTTTACAATCTTCTTTTCTTTGTTTCGTTCCGGGAAATCAGTTACATTTTTCTTTCTCTGTTTGCCATCAGCATGACGTCCTACTCCCTCATCAACAACGGCATCGCCTTCCAGTATCTTTGGCCGGATCATACGGAATGGGCAAATGCCGCACACCCCTTTTCGCTGCTCATGAGCGGTATCTGGGGCACGTTGTTCACCCGCTATTTCCTGAATCTGAAACGAAAACATCCCTTATTCGATTACACCCTCAAGGCCATTGGCGTTTTGGGCATTATCATGCTGGCAACCCCTTTTCTCCTGAATTACCGGTATGCGACACAGATTTCCATGATGATGGGACTGCTCTCCGTCACTTCCATGCTGGCCACCGGTTCGATCTTGGCGTTTCGTGGCTCCAGACCCGCACGTTTTCTCATCGTTTCGTGGATTGTCTTTTTCATCTTCATGAGCATGGAAGTGTTGAGAGCCTACGGCGTCATCCCCAAAGTCGCCATGTCAGATGCCAGCCTGAGCATCGGCACCTGTGCCATGATCCTCATCCTGTCTCTCGGAATCACAGACAAAATTAACGTCATTCGACGGGAAAAAGACAGCGCCCTCGCAGCCCTGCGGGAAAGCGAGGAAAAATACCGGGATATCTTCAATAATGTTTCCGACGTTCTGTATATCCACGACCTGGAAGGGCGTTTCATCGACATCAACCGTCAGGTGGCAAAGCTTGGGTATACTCCGGATGAATTGAAAGGAAAGAACATCCGGGATCTCATTCAGGAAGAACACCGTCAGGGCTTTGAAGAATATCTCCGCAAACTGCATTCCCAGGGAAGCGGATCGGGATTAATCAACATCATGACCAAAGACGGCTCCGTCCGGATTATGGAATTCATGAACAACCTCTACTACGATGAATCGGGCAGGCCTGTGGGAGCAAGAGGCTCCATCCGTGACGTGACGGAAAGGATCATGATGAATCGGGAAAAAAAGGATCTGGAAGCCAGATTGCTGCAATCCCGAAAAATGGAAGCCCTGGGCATGCTGGCGGGCGGCGTCGCCCACGATCTCAATAACATTCTCTCGGCCGTCGTCACCTATCCGGAGCTCCTTCTTCTTCAGCGCAGTCTGGATGAAAAGCAGCGGCGCATCATCAAGACTATCCATGAGGGAGGTTTGCGCGCCACCGCCATTGTGGGCGATCTGCTGACCATCGCCAGGGGCGTGGCTATCAGAAAAGAGTCCCTCGACCTCAATGACGTGGTTCGGGAATACCTTTCTTCTCCGGATTATCTGGCCTTGAAAAATCATGCCCCCGACATCTCCGTAACCGTTCACATAACAAACACCCCGCTGATCATGGACGGTTCACCGATTCATCTCCGGAAATCCCTTATGAACCTGCTCATCAACGCCTTTGAAGCTGTGGACAGAATCGATGGGAAAATCACGGTAAGAACCGGTGAGGAAATTCTGGATAAGATGGAGTCCGATGATGATCCCGGGGGCAGGGAAAAGTATATCGTTCTGACTGTGGCCGACAACGGCCATGGAATCGCGGAAGCGGATCTGGAAAGAATTTTCGAGCCTTTTTATTCGAAGAAGGTCATGGGCCGCAGCGGCTCCGGCCTGGGCCTTGCCGTCGTCTGGAATTCCG
>CAYOPU010000185.1:0-4433 GCA_964405915.1 uncultured Smithella sp.
TTCTGGTCATGGCCATCCTCAGCACCTCCATTACCATTACCTGGGCCATGCATGATGATCTCACGTCTTACAACGCCCTGGTCAATGCCATCTATGTTGCCGGCATTGTTTCGGTTATCATCGTCGTCATCGGATTTTGTTCCTCGATATACTTTGTCAAGCGAATCACAGGTCCGGTAACGCTGCTGACCCAAGCCGCGGCATCCGTGGAAAAAGGCGAGTACAACCTTCAGACTCTTCTGCCCGTTTCCGGTCGAACCGATGAACTCGGGCAGCTCTCCCGCGTGCTGCAAAAAATGGCGGGCGAAGTCTGGCAAAGAGAACAGGCTTTGAAGAAGCAGGTACACGATCTTCAGATTGAGATTGACCGGAAAAGAATCGATCGGGAAGTTGAGGAAATAACCTCAACGGATTATTTCCGGGATTTGAGAGATAAAGCACGGAAGTTCCGGGAAAACAAAGAATCATCATGAGGAGGAACGCGCTATGACAAAGAACAATAAAATGAGGGCGGTTGTTTTTGATGGAGCTTTGCGTGTTGTTGACGACTATCCGATACCGGATATTCGGCCGGGATGGGCAAGAATTCATATTAAGACGGCTGGCATCTGTAAAACCGATATGGAACTGATGAAAGGTTACATGGGATTTACGGGGGTGCTCGGCCATGAATTTATCGGCGTCGTGCAGGCCTGCGACCAGAAGGATTGGATCGGAAAAAAAGTGGTCGGAGAAATCAACGCCGGCTGTGGCCATTGTGAATGGTGCCAAAAAGACTTAGGACGGCATTGTCCGGCAAGGACCACGCTGGGCATCTTCCGTCATGACGGGTGTATGGCTGATTACTGTCTTTTACCGGAATGTAATTTAATGGAAATTCCCGCGGATGTTTCCGACGACCGGGCCGTACTGGTGGAACCGTTGTCGGCAGCCTGCGAAATCATCGAACAATTGCCGATGCAGGGATCCGAGCGCGCCGTCATCCTGGGAGACGGGCGCCTGGGCATTCTCTGCGCGTGGGTTCTGTCCACTGTTTTATCCGACGTAACCATCGTCGGGCATCATCCGGAAAAACTGGAAATCGCGAAGTGGCGGCATATTCAAACCGCCAATGATTCCGAAAATGTTCTACCGGGGGCGGACATTATTGTTGACGCCACGGGTTCCGGAAACGGTCTGATGGAAGCCATCCGCCTTTGCCGTCCCCGTGGTGTCATTGTCTTAAAAACAACCGTTGCCCATCAGGGACATATCAACCTGGCGCCTGTGGTCATTAACGAAATCAGCATCGTCGGGTCAAGATGCGGGCGGTTCCGGGACGGGATCAAAATGCTGCAGGACTTTCCCGACATGCCGGTGGAGCGTTTGATCACCGACCGGTATTCCATAACCGAAGCGGTTTCAGCCTTTGAGCGCGCCACACGGCAGGATGCCCTGAAGGTATTGTTGCAGATCAATCCATGATCTGCCGGCATTTGAAAGGATATTCAAAAACATGATGCATGAGGAATCCGGACCAGTGAAAAAAAAGAACATCGGGAATATTCTACAGAGACTGATGGACGGGGAAACCCAACGTGAGCAAAATACCGGTGATCATTTTCTGACGTCGTTCGGGATGCCTTTCGTCCGGGTAAAACAGAATCACTATAAAATCGATTTGAGCAATCTTCGCGTCTTCGCGGGACTTTCCACCTTTGTCAGCATGCTGGCCAATGATGTGATCGAACAATGCGGTTTTGGCATTGCCGATATCATGGTTCGCAAACGTCTGGATACGCAGACCATGAAGGAGATGACGGATATGGACATCGTCTGGGTGACGGTCTATGCCCGCCTGGAAGCCGCGGAAAGCCTTCCTTTCTTCCAGCACCGGTTCCACCATTTCCTGAATACAGTTTTCAATACTATTCAAACGCCCCGGTGGGGGGGTATTCTTTTTCCCGAATATTTCAACCGGGAGACAGACCCCGGCCAGGAGGAAGTCCCGGTGCTAGTTTTTCCTTTTCACCTGCTTCATGAGGAAAACAAACCCGGCTATTACATCCTTCTTGAGCGCTGCCGGACCGGTCATTTTCTGAGAATCACCGTGGAAGACGCGGGTGTGTCGCGGCTGCAACTGAAACATATTCCCCATCGCGTCGTGGACAACCTGGACAACAGTTTCCATCTTGCCCAGCGAAACAGCATCGCCCGGCAGATTTACCAGGGAATCCTGCGCGAATGCATGAACAATTTGACCGAGTATAAAGAAAACGCGGACAGGCAATTTTCCCTTTTCGATCAATTGAGACAAGGAGGGCTGTGGGATTTATCCCTGATTCATTTCCGCTGGCCGGCAGAGGATTTCCATTTTTTTCTTCCGGGAAAGGCCGATGAATCGTCCTCTTCCACAGAGGATGCCATTTCCGTGATGAATAAAATCCTTTTGCTGCTGGGCGATCGCGATGTCCTGAAGCGTCTGGCCGGTAAGGATTTGATTGAAATGAGATCGGGAAGCCATCAACTGTTTTTCGATATTTCCCGGCGCGGCGCCTGCCTGAACGTGTGCTTTGATGAAAAACGGCCCCGCCCCCTGCTCCATCATTACCTGGACGCCATGCATCATCTCCGGGAAACCTGCCTGCCGGATCGGGTTGAATTAAAAGGCATCCGGTTGTTTCTTGTCCATCACATTACATCGGAAGTTCTGGGGTTAATTGAAGCTTACCGGTCGTTGGGCTGTGAATCCATTACGACGGCCTTCGTAAAATATGCCGGCGTGGTTCCCGATGAATATCTGGAGGCCTTGTTTTCCATGCCGGATGACCGGTTTCGTTTCTACAGCATGCAAAAAATCGAATTAAGAGATTCTCTCCAGGGCACCTATGTCCTCTCTAACCAGTATTCCGATCTGACCGGGCTTGCGGACATCCACACGTATCTGTTGGCTGAAAAGCCGGATTTTTTAACGGCGATGCGTTTTCTTGCGGGGCATCTGTTCTGCCGGGAGGCCTTGCGGAGCAGCAAAGACGCACGCCCCCTGCTGCTTGTCGAAGACGGCGGTTATCTGTCCCCTTTAATCAACCGGTTTTGTCTGGAAAATAAAACCGTAGGCTTTGTCCTGCAATATTTCAGGGTTCAGGTGGCGGATTTGGATGGGAAAGTCAATCTTTCCGACGAAGACTTGAATTTGCCGTTTGCCGCATGGATGAGCCGCTTTTTTGTCGGCAGCGTGGAACACACCAAAAACGGTTATGATTATAATGAAGATATTCAACACCAATTTGGACGGCTGCAGTTTCCCGTTTGCAGCATCGCCCTTTCACAGCTGAAACGGGGGCCGGAAGCCGAAGCCTGTTCATCGGTTATTCTCAATGCCATCGAAAACATTTTGCACCGTCTGGGGCTTCTGCTGACGCGTCGGCGCGTTCTGGTGCTGGGCAGCAGCGGTGCTATCGGTCAGTATCTGGTCAATGATCTCAGCTCACGGCTGGGCCCGGACAGGGTCTATGGTGTGGATATACAACCTCCCCGATTGCACAGGCACGCCATTACGGAGGTACGTTCCCTGGATGAGTTGGATTCCGAAATTCTTTACGATATCGATCTGTTTATCGGTGTCATCGGCAAATCCATACTGGGGCCATTGATTCTGGAAGATGTGATTGACAGAGGGAGGCATACGGATCTGTTTTTTGTCAGCGGCTCCACCAAAACGCTGGAATTTGCCGACCTGGAACGATGGCTGCAAAATCTGAAGAATGCTTCCGAACCGCAAATCGCCGGTAAAGCAGTCAGTATTCAGACAACATTATTGCGCGATCTGCAAACCGGCATTTTGCAGGGGCATCGTGTATCCATCCGGTTTACCGACGGCTCCATGCCGGAAAAAAATCTCTATCTTCTGGGCGGTCTCACCCCGATCAATTTTCTCTATTATGGCATCCCCAGGGAAATCATCGATCAGGTGATGGCCCAGTTAGTCAGCGTGTGCTCGGGGATGGTTCAACGTTACCGAGAAGGGCAGCCTCTGCCGCCGCAATTACTGGCTGTTGATCATCAGATCGACAGGAATGCTCATCTGTTGCCTTGATGGTTCCTTTCATTACGAGAGAATACTAAGCGCAATCCAGGGCACTAAATTGAACAGGATGATGCCGATCTTGTATATTTATTCCTGTTTCGTTTAGTTATAGCCTTCTTCGTAAGCCAGCATGTCCAGATGCAGCGTGGCGATATCTTCAACATCCATGTTTACATCTTCGGATGATTTTGGCAGTTCAACGATTTTAATATACCGGCGGCACTTGTTGCACACATCCACCCGGTGGCTTTCCTCGCCTTCCACCGCGAAATAGGCCAGCGAATGCTGTTCTTCATTGCCGCAGAAGGGGCATTTAATCCGGCGGAAGTGCCACTTATGTCCGCACTGATGACAGAAAAGATAGCGT
>CAYOPU010000186.1:0-4390 GCA_964405915.1 uncultured Smithella sp.
CATTACCCGATACTACATTTACGGCAACGGCCTGCTGGCGGCGGTGACCCCGGCGGGCGATGTGTATTGCTACCATTTCAACGGCGTCGGGAGCACGGTGGCGATGACCAATTCATCGCAGAATATCGTCAATAAATACTTCTATGATCCATTTGGGAACATACCGTCTGATAAACAGCAGGAGAATATGCTGAATAACGATACAAAACTGTTGAATCAGCCTTTCAAGTATGTCGGGCAGGCAGGCGTCATGACCGAACCGAACGGGTTCTACTACATGAAGGCCAGATACTACGATCCGGCGGTCGGCAGATTCATCTCCGAAGACCCGATCGGATTTGCCGGCGGGGATACAAACCTGATGGCGTATGTCGGGAATAATCCGGTGAATGGGATTGATCCGTGGGGGTTGTGCGAAAATAGTGCTTTAAATTGGTTGCAGCTTGGATTAGATGTTGCTGGGTTAGTACCTGGGCTTGGAGAACCTGCTGACCTCCTCAACGCCTTGATTTCTGCGGCGAGAGGCAATTGGGTTGACGCCGGTTTAAGTGCCATTGCTGCAATTCCATTTATAGGTTGGGGTGGCACAATTGCAAAAGATACCCTTAAATACTCGGATGACGCCGCTGCTCTTATTGATCTAGCAAAGAGTGCAAGGAGAAGTGGTGCTACAACCGATGAGGCTAGGACACTTAGGCAATGGGCTAATGAATATAATGTCCCTTCTCGAGGTCCAGAAGTACATAACAACCGTCCTAATGGACAGAACCCGCACATTCATATAGGTTCAGTAAATCATATACCAATAAGGTGACTTATGGATAGAAAAGACTATACGTTAAAAGTAGAACCTCAAGGAGAACTCTACTCAAAAATATTAGACTTAGCATTAGAGGAATGCAAATTCGTATTGCTTGTTGTCCGTAAATCTTTACCTCTAAGCGAGCATGGCGCGACGGTATTAAATAATCTCAATAAATATATGATGAGTAGTGTCGAATCAATGGAATGGCCTGGTACGCAGTTACTCGATGAAACGGCCTCGGTATTTCGATATGAATTTAGCACTGCATGTGCTGAGATTCTAAAAAACAGCGCAAAAGCTCTTTATGATTGGACACAACCAGAGCTTCCAGAAGATTTATGCTTACTAAGGAATGATGAGAATCCATGGTTGGTTTCAATTAGTCATGAGCGAGATAGTTATTTTTATCTTTCCGAAAATGAAAAAAATCGGCTTCTAAATATCATTCCTTCGATGGCAACATTGTTGGAATGATATTTGGTAGAACATCGGGACGCTGTTAACTTTTTAACTTTCTCAAAAAAGCAGGGGTGTTAAATCCGTTAATTTAAGGTGACAATATTAAGGACACCACGGAATCAATTAGACAGGCTTTTCTATGGCGACACAAAACATAACAAATCCATCTGGTGATTACTCACAAAGAGAATATCCGCCGGATATCGACAAATACATTGCCGATTACGACACATACGGCAATCCGCAGACATCCAAAACCGCCGCGCATCAGGCGATCACCTATTTTTATGACAGCATCGGCAGAATGACCGATTTGTACGATCAGGAGAATCCGTCCAAATCCACGCACTTTGTTTACGACAAGCGGGGGCTTTTGCAATCCAAGAAAGACATGCTGGACAAGGAAACAACCTATACCTACTACGGCAACGGCCTGCTGCATACCAAGACCGACCGTAAGAACCAGACGATATCTTATAGCTATACCCCGACGGACAAGATAGATACCATTACCTATCCCGATACGACTCAGAATATCAATTTTACCTATAACAATCTGGATCAACTGACGGCAATGCTGGACAGTATAGGCAGGTCGGACAATAATAGAAAAGCAACCTATAGCTATGACGCAGTGGGCCGGTTGACGTCCATGACCGACTCCAACGGGTTTACCATCGGTTATGCCTATGACGCGGCGGGGAACCTGACAACCCTGACCTATCCAGGCAACAAGGTTGTTAGCTATACTTACGACAAGTTAAACCGCATCAATACCGTCACAATCAACTGGCTCAGCAATCAGACAGCCACGTATGCCGATTACGATGCAGCGGGCAGATTGCCGGGATATACCAACTTCAACGGCACGTTAACCGCTTATGGTTATGACAATGCCAATCGTTTGAAGACAATCAGCAACAAAAAGTCTGATAACAGCACCGTTATATCCGATTACACCTTTACCCTGGACGCAAACGGCAACCGCACCGAAACGGTTCAGAACGAACAGTATGTACATGCGGTAAACGAAGGCAATGTAACCTATACGTACAACACGCGGAAAAACCGTATGACAGCCGTGAATTCGACAAACTATACTTACGATGACGAAGGTCAACTGGCGACAGGCGGCAGCACGGCCTATACCTTTGATTATGAACACCGTCTCAAGACCATCGGCGGCACGAGCAACCAGTTCTTTTACGACGGCAGCGGCAACCGGCTGAAAGCGATCAGAAACGGCACAACCACCAAATACATTTATGATGCGGCGGGCAGATTGCTGGCCGAAGCGGACGGCAGCGGCGCCATTACCCGATACTACATTTACGGCAACGGCCTGCTGGCGGCGGTGACCACGGCGAACAGCGTGTATTGCTACCATTTCAATGGCGTCGGCAGCACGGTGGCGATGACCGACAGCACGCAAGCCGTTGTGAACAAGTATGCTTATGATCCGTTCGGGAATATCGCATCCCAGAGTGAAACCGTTATGGCGTCGCAGCCGTTCAAGTATGTCGGGCAGGCAGGCGTCATGTCTGAGCCGAACGGTTACTACTACATGAAGGCCAGATACTACGATCCGGCGGTGGGCAGATTTATTTCAGAAGATCCGACGGGGTTTGGCGGCGGGGATGTGAACCTGATGGCTTATGTGGGGAATAATCCGGTGACGGGGGTGGATCCGGAAGGGTTGAGTTGGCAATCTAATTTGTGGTCTGCAACTAAAGGTGCAGCAGTGGGTGCAGCTGGAGCAGTGGGTGTGGGTGTTGTTGCGGTTGCTGCTGCGTACGTAGGCGTGCCTGTTGCAGCTGTCACTATCGGGCTGGGGACCATAGGGGCAGTTGGCGCTACGATAACTGGGTATAACATTGGGATCGGTATTCAGAAAGGTGATTGGGATAGTGTTGCTTATTCTGTCGGATCATTAGCAGGAGGCTTAGCCGTTGGGGCTGGTAGTGGTCGGCTAGTGGCAGAGGGTGTTAATGGAGTGCCAAGTGGGAAATTTGTTTGGAATGATTCGTTTCAGAATTATCAATCTGGGCTCGGAAGTGTTTGGACTTGGCTTGGGACCGGGCCGAACGTAGGAAGTGCAGCTGCGACAGTTGGAGTTGGTGGATCTTCTGCATCTGTTATGAGAAGGTCGACGGGGGGATGTCCGTGATGCGTTCTCAGACAGAAAAATTATCACTCCTCAACGGATTCGATGAATATTGCTCACAGTGTACATTCGACGGCAATGGAGAAATCTACAATCGAGATAGTAAGATACTTTGGCGCTTCAAAACACAGCATCGGCATAATCGCGATTTGTTCTCGTGCGCGGTGTTTCAATTATTGCCGGATTTTGCTTTTTACGATATCGCGGGGCAAAAATTGCTTGAGATCAAATGTGAGCAGAGGTACCCGCTTACTAGATTTGTGATGCTTGTAAATGGTATGACAGTATGCACGATTAGACAGCAGAGTATTCTAAAGAACAAATATACCCTTGAGTTCAATAGTGGACTGAAATGGAACTTCTATATGCCACTATTTTCTGTGTTCTACAAAGGAATATCCGATACTGGTGCTGAAATCAGAGTTCGCCTTTTGCGCCATGACACATGGCATGTACAGATTGCACCCTCTCTCAACAATCTGCATTTGATTGCTGGACTGGCCTTAATTCATCGAGAACGCCAGCGGTTTGCTTGATATAGGCAAATGAGATACAAGAGGGCCGCCCTTAAGTTAATGGCAATTATGTACGGATTATTTACGGCATATACGGAAGCGAAAAGAAAATGGACATCATTGAGCAGGCTTTTTAAACGATGAAACAAAACATGACATATCGATCCGGTGATTACTCACAAAGAGAATATCCGCCGGATATCGACAAATACATTGCCGATTACGACACATACGGCAATCCGCAGACATCCAAAACCGCCGCGCATCAGGCGATCACCTATTTTTATGACAGCATCGGCAGAATGACCGATTTGTACGATCAGGAGAATCCGTCCAAATCCACGCACTTTGTTTACGACAAGCGGGGGCTTCTGCAATCCAAAACAGACATGCTGAACCCCTCCCCATTGTCAAGACAAAAAATATACAAAGTTAAGGTGTGTTCAA
>CAYOPU010000187.1:0-4369 GCA_964405915.1 uncultured Smithella sp.
TATAGCGAATAAGTTGGAGCAAACCCCCAACTTTATACTAGGGAGCAAGGCCGGGGGGGAGACCAAGGTTATAAAATCAGGGATGAATATAACTGATAGAGGAGGAAAAACACCGGGAATAGTTCTGCTTGAGGATATTTTTAACTTTGCCTGTTACACTTTGATGTCTTTCCTTGTCTCGAATGACCGGCGTAAGATCAAGAAATGCCCCTATTGTGAGAAATTATTTATTGTGAAAGATACGAAACGAATAAATTGCTACGAGAACAAATGTATAAAAGAAGATAGGCGATTTCGGAAACAGAGACAACGTGCTGAGGATCCAGTAAAATATATGTGAGCGTCTTTTAAATTTACAGCGTCTTTTAAAATTCAAAAGACGTAAGTAATTGATTAGACTAGGAATTATTTGATTTAAACCATCACTTAGGCGTATAAAGAAACCCAAGAGCAAATAAAATGCTTTTGGGTTTTTTTATTTCCTTAACCAACGACAATCTTTATGGGGGGAGTATGGCAACATCAATATTTCAGGAAATGATCGATAGGTGGCAGTCGCCGATTGTAGCAAGAACCGAAATTGAGGTTTTTACCGGCGGGCTTATGACCGAAAAATATCAAGCCAATTTAGACAGCGCCGGAAAGGGACCCGCTGGCCGTATTCGTTGCGGGCGAAAAATAGGTTATCCGACAAGAGAATACGCTGAATGGCTGGAGGCACGAAGCACGGTTATACCGGGGCGCGTGAAATAAGCGAGGGCGGCCATGAGCAATCGATTAACCTTATTAGATCCGAAAGTCTGGAACGCCTTCGTCAAGCCCGGCGAGGTCACCGAGGTGCGAATCCCTTACAAGTGGCCAGAATCTGGATATTTCGATGATCACGCGCTTTTTTGTGAAGCAGTCCAGCAGGCTAGCAAAAAACAACATGACGGGATTTATTTCACCATACAAGTGATTGATCCGAGACTTTTGGGCAGGGCATTCAATCGGATCAAGCAATCAAAACTCACAACCTCCGACCGCGATGTGCTTTTTTACAGATGGCTGCCGATTGACCTCGATCCAGTGCGACCGGCTGGCATAAGCTCATCCGACGCTGAATTGCAAGCGGCGCTTGAACTCCGGGAGATCATAGCCGACCACGTTGTAAACGAAATGGGATTTGTAAAACCGATCAAGGCCATGTCCGGGAATGGAGGCCACCTGCTTTTTAGACTGCCCGATTTGCCAGCAAAGGATGAAAATAAAAATATGATTAAGAGCATCCTCCATGGACTTGCGAAGGAGTTCGATAACGACATCGTGAAGATTGACCAGAGTGTTTATAACCCGAGTCAACTCTGGAAATTGTACGGGAGCCAAGCCAGGAAAGGTGATGCTCTTCCGGCGGGGCCGTACCGAGAAGCACGACCGCATCGGCAATCATATATCGACGACCTGGGGGAGTAAATGACTATTACATCCGAAGAAACTTTTAAAAAAGCCGCTAATAAACTTAAACAGGATGATCCCGGCGGATCAAGCCAAAAATCATCATCTGGACGGGTGAATATTCCGAAATATCTCGATCATTACGGCATATCATACAAAATAAAACAAAATGGCGTTGGCATTATTTACGCGCTTGAGCAGTGTCCATTCGATTCGGCGCATGTCCGGGAATCCAGCATCATCAAACAGCCGACGGGAATGCTGACTTTTCAGTGTTTTCATAATAGTTGTAAAGGACACACTTGGAAGGAAGCCCGAGCGATCATAAGCGGAGATGATTCTCTTGCGCAGTTCATGGACAGCGGCGACGATACCGAGACTGCCGAGCCGACCACCGACAAGCCATGGGATGATCCGATACCTCTGAACGACAACCTGCCGCCCGTACAAAAGCTAGACCCTGCAATGATCCCTGAACCGATCCGGCCATGGTTGATGGATATATCCGAAAGAATGCAACTTCCGCCGGACTTTCCGGTAGTGGCCGCAATCGTCGCGGCGGGTTCAGTTATCGGCCGGAACTGCGGAATTTATCCAAAAAAACATGATGATTGGTTGCTTGTTCCAAATATCTGGGGAGCGGATATTGGGAATGCGTCCGCGATGAAATCACCGTCAAGCAAGGAAGCACAAAAGCCGCTCAGCCGACTGGAAGCCGAAGCTCATGCAGCCTACGAAGAAGCGATGCAATCATTTGAAGTTGAATATGAAGCTGCTGAAATCAAGCGCAGTGCCGTCAAGGATAGAATGAAAAAAGCGGCAAAAAATGCCGATGCCGACAGCTCTGAACATCTCAAAGAAGATCTACGCAATGCTCTTCCCAAAAAACCCACCCGCACCCGGTTTCAAACACAGGATGGTACCATTGAGAAAATCGGCGAAATACTAAAGGAAAATCCAAAAGGACTTTTGGTCAACAGAGACGAGCTCACAGGGTGGTTGCGCACATTGGACAAGCCTGGCCGTGATGGCGACCGCGCTTTTTACCTGGAATCATGGAACGGTGACCGACGCTTCACTTATGACAGGATTGGAAGAGGGACGCTGGACATTCCCGCTCTTTGCCTCAGCGTTTTCGGTAATGCTACTCCCGGCGGCCTAATTGATTACATCAAAGCCGCGGTTGCCGGTGGAACTGGTGACGATGGCCTGATGCAGCGTTTTCAAATGATGGTCTGGCCAGATGCACAAAACACCTGGCATAACGTTGACCGATTCCCCAACACGGAAGCCAAAAACAGAGCGTGGGAAATTTTTAAAAAGTTGTCACAATTGGATTTAAAAAAACAAAGGGACGCTTTTGGCACTTTTGGCACTAATTCTATGGAGGGATGCAGAAAATTTGATTTTAACAAAGATAAGGACATTCCCTTTGATCATGATGATGACATTCCCGCACTACGCTTTTCAGATGAAGGACAGATTGTCTTTGATCAGTGGAGACATGACCTTGAGATTCGTATGAGAGGTGATCATGGACTACCACCGGCACTTGAAAGTCACCTTATTAAATACCGCAAGTTAATGCCCGCACTAGCACTAATATTCCACTTAATTGATTATGTAGATGGTCAAACTCAATCCTTATATGTATCTGAAAAATCAGCGCTTATGGCTGCCGCCTGGTGTGATTACTTAGAGACACACGCCAAAAGGGTTTATGGAGTTGCTCATATGCAGACTGGTACAGATGCAGCAAAAGAGCTTCTGGGGCACATACGCGCAGGGGACGTTAAAGACGGTGCCACGATTAGGGAAATATGGCGACATCATTGGTCACTGTTAACGAATGCCGATGAGGTGAAAGTTGGGTTAAATCTATTACAACAATATGGATGGCTTATTGTGGAAAAGTTATCATCCGGTGGACGGCCAACAGAATTAATTAAGTTACATCCAAAATTAAAAAAAATTGTGATGCCGACGAAAACAAGTGCCAAAAGTGCCGAAAGGTCAAAATGAACTGGTTGCAAAAATTAAAAGCTTCCGACCGGAAAACATCCGTTGAACGCCGCTTGCCTGCCGAGACAATAGCCGAATGTCCAGTGACAGAGTTCAGGCGCGAAAAAAGCGAAATATCCGCTCCCGCGCCATTGTCAGCCGACGACCAAGAACTGATTGACTGGTTTTTGCAGGCAGCGGTGTCGGTGGAGCCCTTTAGCCTGGACGAAGCCCGCCGCGTGTCCGATCCGGTTAAATTCTTCGCCGCAATCAGGCAGGAAGTTGAATCACGGGCCACGTCGCCACGATGGAGATGCGGGGCGACACAGGCCGATTTACGGTGTTTAAAGGCCGTCGTCATAAAACATTAGAGGGTTACGAAAATGAACAAACATAAATCACCAATGGAAACGATTAAGGCACATTGTCACCAGTGTGTTAATTCGCGATCAGAAACAGAAGTTAAAAATTGCACCGGCGACCTTGTTTATGCCACCGGGAAACCATGTCCGTTTTATCCGCACAGAAACGGCGGACGCAGGCCCAAGATAAAAGTCATGCGGATATTCTGTCTTGAATGTATGGGCGGAAGTCGAGAAGCAGTCAATGAATGCTCAACTGCTGATTGCCTGATTTATCCGTTCAGATTTGGGAAAAACCCGGCACTTGCTGGCAAGGGGGCAACGGCTGAACAAATGTCTTTAATAAATCCTTCTTTGAGGGGCATGGGCCGGATAAAATCAGTCCAGATTTAACTATCAGGGTTAAGACATAGGAACATATGGTTTGGCATAATGCGAATCCTTCTAAATCCTTCAGTAAGGAACTATCCGAGCAGCGAAAATGTTGGGTTTTGTGCACAAAAGAAAATGTTACCCCTTGCAAACCCTATTAAGTTTCAAGCCCAACACGCACGCGCACGTCATGGGGTTCG
>CAYOPU010000188.1:0-4331 GCA_964405915.1 uncultured Smithella sp.
ACGTAAAAGCAATTTCCTTAAATGCGGACGGTTCCGTGCTGGAGTTTGCCATGAATGACAAGTGCGCCGCCGGCACCGGACGATTCTTCGAAGCAATGAGCCGTATCTTTCGCATGAACCTGGATGATTTTTCATCCCTTTCCTTAAAGGCAAATAGGATGATCCCGGTCACGGCCCAGTGTAGTGTTTTTGCCGAAAGCGAAGTCATCAGTCTATTGGCCCGCCGTAACCCGCCCGAAGATATTGCCGCCGGTATTCAGATGGCGGTTTCCAAACGCTGTTTCACGTTGCTCAAACGCATCGGGATGCGCCCACAAGTGACGGTAACCGGCGGCTGCGCGAAAAACCGTGGATTGATCAAGGCACTGACCAGAATCATTAACATGGAAGTGACACCCTTGCCCGTAGACCCACAAATCATCGGCGCTCTGGGCGCCGCGGTCTTCGCCCGACGTCGTCAATCACAATAATGTTTTTTTGATTTTAATTTTTCGCCGTGATAGAAAAGCAGATACTGATTTATATCAACGGAGGAAAATAAACATTCTATATGGATTTAGCAGATCAACTTAATAATTGTCAGCCTCTGATGATTAAGATTTCTTGCATCCATTGTTTTCATGTGTTTTCATGGCTACATGACTATCATGTGACAATAATTATATCTATATAATCATGAGACAGTTAATAACATGATGTTTCCAAATGCTTTCTAACCGTTCCAGAATCTGGCCTTGATGGTTTGCTCATGGGGCACACAATCTGCGCGCGCCGGTTGCCTTGTATCTATACTGTCTCCAGCTTTTGTGCTTGATCTCTGGATGAAGAAATATTAGAATCACATAATGAAATTAATGATGGCTTGATGGCCATTCCGGATTTTCAGATTGCAGGGGACACCTTAAGAATATGGCGGTTTCCGCCACGGGTGACGCTTCGTGAACAATTAATTTCTAGGGAAGTATCAGAAGGTTGGGGGCTATTTATGCTCAACCCAACTTACATCTTCTGGCGTTCTGTCCAAAAAAGTTTCCAAGCGGAAGTTTTGGAACAAGGGGCAAACATCATTGAACAGAAAGGTACAGCTGTATGTCCGAAGAATCTTTACAGGAAAATGAAAACATCCTTCAATCTTGGCAATCTTCCGTTCATGTGTTGACAAACCCGGCCGCCTGGAAAGGCGCCGCTTTGAGTTTTGGCGCCGGTGCGCTTGTTCTGGGAATAATATTTTCCTTTATTACCCATAGCTTTAAGGGTTTACTTTTAGCCGGTGCGCTCTTTGGCGGTTTCATGGTTTTGTTCATCCTGATCGCTGCTGTGATTGATTTATGCGGCGGATTCCACGTGCATTTTATTATGAATACCCTTGGCCTTCGCAGCCTGTCAGGAAAAGCAGCAAAGGCTGCTTCGTCGGCTGCCATCGTTGGTGGTATTTTATCAGGAAATCTTGCCGCGGTCGGGGCGGGTAAACTGGCTGAATCGGAGCAAAATGTTTATATCCCCTATCAGGAGGTTACAAAAGTTGTTATCTATGCCCGTCGTCGGTACATTGAAGTTAGGGGTTCATTATTGCAGAAACCGATAGGTCTTTACTGTAACCAGAGCAATTTTGACGATGTCCTGCAAATTCTCCGTAAACGGTGTGCGTCTGCCCAGTTTATTGAATAGTCTGTAACGCGGGGCATTTTTTAACCCATAGATTCAAATCATTATCGGATACATTTTTACGGCTGCTATTTAACGCATATATCCCTTCCCTGAATTTTTGTATATTTGTATCCGGGCTTGCAACCGACACATCTTTCTTGCCCCTGGAACTTTGTATAAATGTATCCTGGATTACAAGAGACGCATCTGTCCTGCTTCTGGAATTTGGTATAGGTGTATCCACTTCTGCACGACACGCATGTCATTCTGCCATTAAAAATGTTCATTGCATATCCGGGATCGCAACTTTTTTTCCCCGCTGAAGATTGCAAGATGTCACGATTCATCGGATCATGGTTCATCGGATCATGGTTCATCGGATCATGAGTCTCTGCAAAAGCAATGCTTGATATGAAGAAAACTGCGAGGAAAATAGTTATCAACATGAGTACATCTCTTTTATCCATTTTTCTCATAAATCAACTCCTTCATGCTTAGTTTTTCATTTTTTATGACTTTTTTCTCCGCAGGATGACTACTTCAATAGCCTTCACCCTCATGACCCAAATATTGCTTGTTGGCTTTTTGCTGTGTCTTTATCTCACTTTCCCTGGCTCCTTTATCTTGCATATCTTGAATAATCCGGTTTGCTTTTTCCTTTTTCTTTTGATCTTTGCTTTCTTGTGTGTCTGTGTTTTTCTTTTTTGTTTCATTGGTGCTATGGTCTGAGATTTTGGTCGTTCTCCAGTTTTCAGCATTTGCAGTGAAAACCTGTCCTGAAATCATATAAATACCGATTACCACAGTCAAAAGCAGCTTTATGCCTTTTGATTTCATAAACCTTTTCTCCTTTCAGCTCATGTTCGTTATGCGATGCCACTGTTATTGAGCAACCTGCTCCTGCCGTAGCTTTTTCAGGGGTTATTTAGACTTTTCACAATAATGAACGCCGCTTTGCGGATTGGTCTTAAATTCAGGGCCGTAACCAGTGGGACAACCGACACAGTAAAGAACTCCCGTTCCCTTGTTGGTCAACATGTGAGGCGTTTCATTTGGACACATGGCGCAGTAATGTTTTCGTTCGGCATTGATCTTGTGCTGGTAGTTCGACGGGCAGCTCACGCAATAGTAAACACCGGTGCTGGGATTTTTGTGGACGGCGGCCCCTGAGGGGCACTGGGTACATGTCCTACGTTCGTTTTCACTTGGAAACTGAAAACCTGGCTGACATTGTCCACCCTTGGGTGCACTGGTAATGGCCTTGGAAGTTGTGGCCTCGGCAAGCCGCGCTTTTTGAATATTTGCCTTGGCGGACGGAGGTGCCATTTTAGGCGCGTTTGTGGGTCTGTCAATCTTTGGTGTTGCCATGTCCGAGACCGCCTCACATAACATGGTGCCAATCAACACCGCCATCAGCACAAAAAGTGCCTGGACTCCAATACTTTTCACTAAATTTTTCATATATGCCATCCTTTCAAGAAATTGATTGACAATAACCTACTTTTTACGGTTTGAAGTATAGTCGACCATTTCTTGTAAGTCAAGGATCACAGTAGTTAGTTATTCAACTTGCAAGTCTACATTTCGTTTGGTATAAAATCTAAAAAATGAAGGAGTAGAGACAAAATGAAATCAAAAGTGTCGTTACTGTTGTTTTCGATATTCATGAGTTTCAGCCTGTTGGCGGGTCAGGTGCCGACTGTTGATGCGAAAGAAACGAAAAGCGAAAATGCCCAGTCGGCTCGTAAGAAGACGAACTCAGACAAAGCGCGCAAAGAAAAAGCAGATAAAATAATTTCTGATATGACGGATAAAGGAGCGAGTAGTAATGAAATACAGCATCAGAAATCAGCTAATAAGAAATATTATGGACATGAGGGAGAATATCGTTAATTAGCGCAATAAAGATCCCTTTGGTCCGCGTTGTTGAAGGTATCCCTGTCAGAAATTATCTGTAGGCAGATCCGGTCTGCTGCTCAATGATATTTCTTATCTGATTATGGCGGATGTTAAATGTTTCCACGCAATAAAGAAGCGCAATGATGATATTAGAAGAAGGAGACAATGTTTTTATGAGAAGAGCGATAATATGCATAACGTATTTTTGCCTTATGATGTTCTGTGCGGGTTTGTGTAACGCTGCGAATTTCGTGCAGATTCCAGTAAAAAATTATGAGTTCAGTGGCTCGGTAAAAGAGATAGCGCCATTTGCAGAGCACAAAGAATCAACATTCAGCGGGGATTGGCTGGGTCAGAAGGTATCGATATTGAGTGACGGAACGGGAACTTATCAAATCGTTTATTTCATGCATTCCCCTTCGCTTTACTTTACAGTCGATAAGAGTGTTGGTTTGATAAAAATCGATACAACCGGCACGCGCCTGCAGACACCGGATGGCGATGATCAGCAGGATGCTGCGATTGCCAAGGTAGAACACAAACAGATTGTGATAAAAATTGTAAAAGACATCAAACTCAATTATGGGGGCAATAACAAGGCGACAAGGTTGGTAAAGTCCGGAAGTTACTTTAAATTCATTTTAAAATGAACTGCAAGCGTTTACCCTTCCTTCAGAAGGAATCTTTGTATTTGGGGACATCCTATAATGTTCCCGTCAAGAGAAAAATATGCTTTTTAAAAGAGCTTGAGAGTACCGTTTTTTCTCATTGTTGATCAGGCGACA
>CAYOPU010000189.1:0-4312 GCA_964405915.1 uncultured Smithella sp.
AACCTCAAATCTGCAATTTTCTTCAATTTTCAAAGAGCATCTTCAATGTTTTCGCGGCTTCCAAGCCGCATTTTTCAGGATGGACTAATTAAATTATCGGAATGTTGCCCTTGGGCGTCTGAAACGAGCGGTTCCGAGGCCGCCGGCTTCGGTTTCGGGGATGGCGGGCGGGGCTGGAACAACACCTCCGGCGGCTACTACACCCGGGCCTTGCCGGTGCGGTCGGGCAAATAGGTTATTTGATCATTTGGCTATTTGGTCATTTTCTTTTCGGGTGCAGGGCGTAGCCCTGCCCGCCACAAATTTTTTAAAACCCTCCGGTCTGCCTTTTGTTTAGTCGAGTCTTTTTGACTCGACTAAACATCAATTCACCATACTTTTATTATCAACAGCCAAGTCAAAAAGACTTGTCTGAACCGGGGACTTGTCTGACCCGACTCGACCGAAGTAGCGTCCGTCAGCCTTCCACCCGGTCAATGAGCCGAAAATCATTTTTCTCATATAAACGCGCCGAGCTCCAGACATAGGCGCAGGTATCGGTGACCATTTCCGCTCTTACCGGGTTTGCATGCAGGTAATTCAATTTTTGCAGGAAAAATTCGTCACTGTTGATTTCTACCGCACCGTCATCCTGTATCCAGAATTGGTATTGCGTGTTGGCGCTGTTTTTTGTTCCCGCTGCTTTCATGACATCCAGTATCCAGCGGCGGTTTTCTTCCTTCTGCATCATCTGAATGATTTTCTGGGCGGTGAATTTTTTGAAATCCCGGATGATCTGCCACAGCTTGATATTTTCATCACCGGCGCTGATGATCAGATGCAGATGGTTGGTCATGAAAACAAAACCGTACAGTTTCATTCCTTTTTCTCTACGACAGTATTGCAGGCTGTTCCAGAGAATTTGCATGTATTGCGGTTTGGTAAAAACATTCAACCATTCAACGACAGTGAAGGTAACAAAATAAGGAATGCCGGTTTCTCCGGATTTAAAGTTCTTGGTCATGGTGCGGATTTTAGCATTAAGTGGCGGAGCGGTCGAGTCAAAAAGACTCGACCGAACATTGGGCTTTCCTCTATTCTAACTTTTATTCTAACGGTTGCTTTTACCAAGGGCAGATGTTAAAATTATTCAGCTTGTTGGAAAATAAGAGGGTACTTTACCAAAGGAGAATTACCGTGTCACAAATAGAAATGCTTGAGCAAAACGTCAAACAACTTAGCCCCAGCGAACTATCCGCTTTTCGCGCCTGGTTTATAGAATTTGATGCTGCCGAATGGGATCGTCAGCTGGAAGCGGACAGTGAGACCGGCAAATTGGATAGATTAGCGCAAAGCGCCATTGAGGAACATCGGGCGGGAAAGACGAAGCTCATTTGAAACACTTTGCATCGTCGGACTTCTGGGAATGTTACCGGAAAATGCCGCTAAGCATTCAAGAGCTTGCCGACGCCCACTTCGCGCTGTTAAAAGAAAATCCTTCGCACCCGTCCCTCCATTTCAAAAAAGCCGGTCAATACAGATCCGTACGGATAGGAATGCATTACAGGGCGCTGGCCGTAGAGGTTCCGGAGGGACTGCTTTGGTTCTGGATCGGCAGCCACTCGGATTACGATAAAATCCTTGCATAAAATCATTATCATGCCCCCTGTTCAGTCGAGTCTTTTTGACTCGACTAAATATCAATGCACCATGCTTTTCTTACCCTCAGACAAGTCAAAAAGACTTGTCTGAACCGGGGCCGATAGTGCGGAGCGGTCGAGTCAAAAAGACTCGACCGAACATTGGCCCAGCACCGGGTCAGCGCATCTTCGCCATGCTTCTTATAAACGGATCTTTTTATCATGCCTCAAGCGCACCATGAAATACGAAAATGTCAATTTCTTATTTCATGGTATGAACACTAATAAGAACACAAATAAAAATAAATCTCTGATTTAGGATTGGCATAGCCATTGAATCCGCTTATTTGTCTGGTTTATATGCCGTCAATCGCGCGGGGCGCTGGAATGATATTGATCTGCAAATGCGGAACGTATGAATATCACGAGAGAATACTTGCCACAAATCAGGAATCATTCCTCTTTTTTTCTTGACAGGGCCCCTTTATTCTTATAATGCCCAGCTTGCAACGTTGCGTGCATTTGATGGAGTTTGGCACTTCAGGGAAACGGTTCCGTCAGCAATCCCCGATCATCAAACAAATAAAATCCATCCGGCAGGTCGCCTTGTGTAAATCTGATGATGCAGGGAAAATGAATTGAATCGATGCAGAAAACTAAGAAATATCAAATAGATACACAAAATGGAAACGGTCCGCGGAAGAAAAAGCTGGGACAGGTCGTGGTGATCGAAGACCGCTGCAAGGGCTGTGGCTTTTGCATTGCCAATTGTCCCCGGCAGGTGTTGCGTTTTTCAACCACTTTTAACAAAAAAGGTTACCACCCCCCCGAGGTGAATGACGCCTCAAGATGCGTTAATTGTCATTTCTGCGAAGTTCTCTGTCCGGAGTTTGCCATTTACAGCGTTGAATATGACGACCTGAATGAATAAGGGTTGAAGGAGATTGGTTTTGGTTGCAAAAGAAGTCTTAACAGGAATGCATTTCATGAACGGTGATGAGGCCTGCTGCGAGGGTGCGCTGGCCGTCGGCTGCCGTTTTTTTGCCGGCTATCCGATTACACCGGCAACGGAGATTGCCGAATCCATGTCGCGGCGGCTGCCCCAACTGGGCGGCATTTTCATCCAGATGGAAGATGAAATCGCTTCCATGGCGGCAATTCTAGGCGCCAGCTGGGGTGGCGTCAAATCCATGACCAGCACGTCAGGACCCGGATTCTCTCTGATGATGGAAAATATCGGGCTGGGGATCTGTACGGAAACGCCCTGCGTGGTCTGCAACGTTCAGCGGGGGGGGCCGAGCACGGGGCTTCCCACTCTGGTGGCCCAGGGCGATATGATGCAGGCGCGCTGGGGATCGCATGGGCATTATGAAATCATCGCCCTTTGTCCGGCCAGTCCGCAGGAAATGTTTGATATGACCATCCGTGCTTTCAATCTCAGCGAAACCTATCGCCTGCCCGTGATTCTTCTGGCTGATGAAGTGATCGGGCATATGAATGAACGGGTCATCATTCCCCGCGAGGATGAAATTGAAATCATCAACCGGCGCAAGCCCACGGTGTCCAGGGAAGATTATCTTCCCTATGAAGCGGATGCCGACGGGATTGCACCAATGGCCAACTGTGGCGACGGTTACCGGATCCACGTGACCGGACTGACCCATGACGATCGTGGTTATCCGGCGATGGATGCCAAAGGACAGGAGCGGATGGTAACCCGTCTGGTCGATAAAATTCGCAATAACCGTGAAAAGATTATTCGCACGAAAAATCTGTATCTGGATGACGCCGAGATTGTCGTGGTTTCCTACGGCATCAGCGCCCGTTCGGCCATGCAGGCCGTCCGCAATGCCCGCAATGAAGGCATCAAAGCGGGGATGATTAAACTGGAAACCATCTGGCCGTTTCCCGAGGAACTCATCCGCAGCGTTGCTCCTCAGGTGAAGGCCATGATCATGGCGGAGATCAACGGCGGTCAAATGGTTCTGGAACTCGAACGTTGTGCAGGCGGCGCCTGCCCCGTGAGTCTGCTATCCAATTACGGCGGCGCGATTCTCCACCCCGGTTTGATTCAGAATGCGATTGCCAAAGCGGCAAGAGGGACGACATGACCACAACAAAACCCGTTAGAAATCTTCCGCCCCACCCGATGGATTCGCTGCTCAGGACGGAGAGAATTCCGCATATCTGGTGCCCGGGCTGCGGCATCGGCACTGTTTTCGGCGCAGTGCTCGCCGCGATTAAAAATACCGGATGGGATCCGAATACCATCGCGATGGTGTCCGGGATCGGCTGCACCGGCCGCATGGCCGGTTATATCAAACTGGATTCATTTCACACGACGCACGGCCGGGCGCTCCCCTTTGCCACAGGACTGAAGCTGGCCCGTCCTGAAACAAAGGTGATTGTCGTTTCCGGAGACGGAGATCTTTTCGCCATCGGCGGCAATCATTTTATTCATGCCGCTAGACGGAACATGGATTTAACGGTCATTTGCGTCAATAATCTTAACTACGGGATGACAGGCGGGCAGCAGGCGCCCAGCACGCCGCTGGGAGCGAAGACCACAACCTCCGTCAATGGTTCGCCGGAGGAACCGTTCAATTTCAGCTACCTGGCGTCCGCCTGCGGGGCGACGTATGTGGCCCGATGGACGGCGATGCAGGTGCGGTCGCTGCGGAGTTCCATCAGTG
>CAYOPU010000190.1:0-4305 GCA_964405915.1 uncultured Smithella sp.
TTCCCGAATAGACAATCTGGTTATTGAAGACTGGGAAGAGTAATGCCTTCAATATTTTATAATTTTGCGGCACAATAATTAACTCAGACGTTACGTGCTGCGGTCAAGATAATTAAGGGTTATGTCCCCTGAACAGCGAAGCATTTTTATTTGCTTGAATATAACCAGCAAAAATGCATTCGAGGTAATGTTCATCAAACACAAGCGAAATGAAACTGAGGGGGAATAACATGGGCGGCGTATCGGCATCGATGACAAAATGGTTTTCAGAGCGCCCACAGTGGCTCCAGATAGCGGCAACGCGGCTACTTCAGCAATCTGAGCTTACTGACAAAGACGTCTCTGAACTCGCAACCCTGTGTCAGCAGGAAGCGGACGGGAAGTTGGCCAAAACGACTTGTTCCTTTCCCGCTTCCGCGTTCTCCCAGGGCGCTGCAGGCACCTTGCGTTTGTGTTCAATCAGTGATGTCGAAGGAGTAAACGCCCTTGCTCCGAAAAAACCACTTGAGTTTGGCAAGGGCAATATCACGATTGTTTATGGTAACAACGGGTCAGGCAAATCCGGTTACGTCAGGCTCCTCAAACATGTATGCGGTGCCCGCGAGACGGGGTCCCTTCACCGAAATGTCTATACGCCCGTCTCTACCGTACAAAAAGCCTGCATTTCATTTGAGCAGGACGGCATTCCGAAGAGTCACACGTGGTCAGGACAAGGTATCTGCGATGACCTAAGTAGCGTTGATATTTTCGATACCTCATTTGGTAAAGTCTTTGTCAGCAGCGAAGACGAAGTGAGCTATGAGCCACCCGTATTGTCATTTTTCAGTTCACTCATTCTTGCATGTGAAAAGGTTGCATCATCCTTGGATACTGAAGCCAATCGGCACCAGTCCAAAAAGCCGAATATCTCGGCTGACAAGAAAGTAACTCCAGAAGGCATCTGGTACGAATCCGTCAGTGCCAAAACCACATCTCAAGACATTGACAAGCACTGCACATTTGCCATCACTGACGAGACCGAAATGCAAACGCTGCAGCAGCGCCTTGCCGAACAGGCACCGGCTGAAAAAGCGAAGCAACTGAGAAAGCAGAAACAGTATATCGACACTCTGGTCCAGGATGCCCAAAAGTATCGGGACCAATTATCAGACGAAAATTGCCGACGGATTATTGCTGCTAAAAAGAAGTCGATACTCAAAAAGACAGCGGCGGATGCGGCGGCGGAAAAGGTATTCTCCGGTAGCGAGCTTGAAGGCATCGGATCTGACGTCTGGAAAGAACTTTGGGAAGCCGCCCGGAACTACTCCGTGTCGGCTGCCTACCAAGAAACCGACTACCCGAATGTTTCGGATGGTTCCCGTTGTGTCCTGTGCCATCAAACCTTGACCCAAGAGGTCAAGGACCGATTGATTTCCTTCGAAAAGTTCGTGAAGGGCGAAATGCAGAAAGCCGCAACGGATGCGGTCAAGGCGTATGAGACCGCCAGTCAGACTATCGAGGTATTACCGACATCGGAGGCACTGAAGACACGAATCGATGCGGCAGGCATTCCACAGGAAGAAGTCGCCAGTCAGGTGACGGGATTCTTTACTCAATTACAGGCCAGGAAAGATCAGCTTCCATGGATCGATTCCGAAGAAGCCATTCCTGCTCTTATGCTCTCACCGAAGTGGATCGAAGAAGCAAATGCCCATTCGAAGAGCCTCGATGAACTCGCGGCAAAATATGACGAAGACGCCAAACGCGACAATCGAGAGGATATCAAGAAAAAGCTGAGTAGCCTACAGGCCAGAAAGTGGTTGTCTGAACACCGCGCTGCCATTGATGAAGAAGTCAGCCGTTTGAAGCTGCTGACTCAGATCAAGGAGGCTAAAAGATCCGCTGATACGACAGCTTTATCTAGGAAAAAAGGGGAACTGGCAGAAACCTTGATCACGGATGCGTTCGTGCAGAGGTTCAACGCGGAGCTCAAGGCCCTCGGCGCGTCTCAGGTGAAGGTTGAGCTCGTGAAATCAAAAGTCTCCAAGGGCCGAGTTCTTCATAAGCTCCAGCTTCGAGGTGCCTCTCGGTGTGGCCTCGTCGATGTCCTGAGCGAGGGAGAAAATCGAATCGTTTCAATTGCGGCATTTTTGGCCGACGTGACCGGCAAAAGCAGCCAGGCCCCGTTTGTCTTCGACGATCCAATATCATCGCTTGACCAAAGCTATGAGGAGGCCGTGGTTCAAAGGCTGATCGAGTTGTCTCAGGACAAGCAGGTTATTGTCTTTACTCACCGCCTGTCCTTATTGGGAACTGTTAGGCATTTTGCCGAGAAGAAGTCCATAAAGCCTGATGTGGTTAGCGTCCGCTCTGCTGACTGGGGTACCGGAGAGCCAGCTCCCATTCCACTTTCACAGAGTGATATCAAAACCGCCCTGAACACTCTAATGAATCAGCGGCACCAGGACGCAAAGAAGGCGAGTGAAAACGGCGAATTCGAACAAGCCGAAATCTTGCTGAAGTCGATATGCAGCGATTTTAGGACATTGGTGGAGCGCTCTATTGAAAATGATCTGCTGTGCGGGGTGGTTCAACGATTCCAGCGTCCAGTCCATACGTTGAAGCTCAAGGATCTTGCTAAGTTGAAGGTCGCGGATTGCAATCTTCTTGATTCGTTCATGACCAAATACTCTGGGTTTGAACATTCACAACCAGCAGAATCACCAGTAGAGCTTCCGAAACCAGACGATCTTCTGGCCGACATGATTTCACTAAAAAACTGGCGTGAAGAGTACGCGAAGCGCTTTGCCTCTGCGGTGGCCGGGTAACAGCATGAAACTTCTCCACACCTCCGACTGGCATATTGGCCGGGCTCTTTATGGGCGGAAGCGTTATGAGGAATTTGACGCTTTCCTGATCTGGCTGGCTGATCTTGTTGAACGGGAAAATATTGATGTTCTATTGGTAGCGGGCGATGTGTTTGACAGCAGTACGCCCAGCAACCGCGCTCAGGAACTGTATTATCGCTTTTTGTGCCGCGTGGCGGCCTCGGCTAAACGTCATGTGGTGATCACTGCCGGCAATCATGATTCACCCACTTTTTTGAACGCTCCCAAAGAACTTCTGAAATTTCTGAATGTCCATGTTGTGGGCTGTGTCTCTGAAGCACCGGAAGATGAGCTGATTGTGCTTTACGGAGCGGATGCCGAGCCGCAGTTGCTGGTTTGCGCTATCCCCTATCTGCGGGATCGGGACATCCGCATGGCCGAAGCCGGAGAAAGTGTTGAGGATAAAGAACGAAAAATTATCGACGGCATCCGCTTGCATTACCGGCGCGTCTGCGAAGCGGCGGAAAAGAAGCGCACTGAACTTGCCGGGCCTGTGCCGATCGTTGCCATGGGGCATTTGTTTGCCGCAGGTGGCCAGACTGTTGACGGTGACGGCGTGCGGGAACTCTATATCGGATCGCTGGCCCAGGTAAAAAGTGACGTATTTCCTGAATATGTTGATTATGTGGCTCTCGGGCATCTTCATATCGCTCAAAGAGTCGGTGGTTCCGACTTCATCCGTTACTCGGGATCGCCATTGCCTATCGGCTTTGGAGAAACACAGCAGGAAAAGAGTGTGGTGACGGTCGAGTTTTCAAATGCTGCGCCTGCTGTTGTTAAAATTGCCATCCCGTGCTTTCAGGAACTGAAAACGCTGCGGGGGGATTGGCAGTCTATTTCTCAGGGTATCGAAACATTGAAGCAGGCCGAAAGCAAAGCCTGGCTGGAGATTGTCTATGAAGGCGATGAAATTGCCGGTAGTCTGCGCGAGCATTTAAGTGATGCAGTTGCCGGGACGGGGCTGGAAATTCTGCGTGTTAAAAATAATCGGGTGCTCGAACGCGCCCTGCACGGCAGCGATGTTGGAGAAACGCTCGACGATTTGGACGTTACGGATGTGTTTGTGCGTTGTCTTGATGCGCACGACGTTTCGGAAGAGCAGCGCGTGTCTTTATTGAGCACGTATCGGGAAGTTCTTGCCTCGATCAACGAGCAGGATCTGATGGCTGAATGATATACGATAAAGAGAGCTGGAGATGAGAATACTTGCCTTACGTTTCAAAAACCTGAATTCGCTTCCGGGCGAATGGCAGATCGATTTTACCCATCCGGCTTATGTATCCGATGGAATATTCGCCATTACAGGACCCACGGGTGCGGGAAAGACGACGATTCTGGATGCCATCTGTCTGGGGCTGTATGGCCGGACGCCGCGCCTGGATCGGGTCACCAAAAGCGGCAATGAGATCATGTCGCGCCAGAGAGGCGAATGTTTTGC
>CAYOPU010000191.1:0-4236 GCA_964405915.1 uncultured Smithella sp.
CTGCAATTTTCGAAAATCCCTCGTTGTTGGTTTGGTTGGTTTGGTTAAGGATTTCGATCAGCTTTTGTGTAAAGTCATTGTCCATTATCACGTAACTCCTTTCTGCCGACCGCATTCCTGATTTTCAATTTTGATGCTGTTGATCAGTCAGCATCCCTCAATTCATCGTTATATTCACCTCCTTTTGTAATTATGTGTTGCCAAGAATAACACCCATTGAACCATATAGCTTTCGTCTCTTCTGATAGGATGAATTTAATACGGAAACGTGAACATCACGGTAATCATAGATTGCGCCGGGTTCATCATTACTCGTGTTTCCGGCAATCAGTGCGCCTGCCGCTTGACTGATGTAATCGCCGTTTTTTACAGGCGTTAAAATAAACAGCCGGTTAATTCCGGGAAGATCAATTGCCTGTAAACTGCGGTAGGTCATTAAAAGCAATCCGGGTTTTCTCTGGAATTGAGTAATGATCGCCTGCCGTTCTTTCTCTTTCGTCACGCCCGTGATAAGCGCAACCTCCGGCCCATGCGCTTGAGCGATTGCTTCTTTGATCTCATTCAAATGTTCAACCCGGTCGGAGAGAGCCAGAACACGAACAGCAGCCTTTGCGCATTCTTGCAGCAAATCAGCCATGATGAGCGCATTCCGCTGCTCATCCCGGCATAGAGCTGTAATCATCTCTTTAAAATCATCGCGATACAGATAAGTAAAAGCGGTTGTTCGGACAATCAGCCTGGGCCGTAAAGCCCCCATTGCTTCAAACTTGCCGGGCAGTTTGATTTCATGCAGAACGTCCCCAAGATAAGCCGTCATCAAATGGGTAAGCCCGTCGGAACGCTCCTTTTGGTTACACAGGCCCAGCATATAGCATCCGGAAAACGAAAGAACGATTCTGCGATAAACATTCAGGTTGGCGTTTTCGGCGCGGTCAATAATCAAAAATCCGGAAGAGGTTTTTATCTCGTCCCAGGCACGATAGAGGCTGTCAATAATCGCCACGGTGATCTTGCCTGTGCGTCGCACCGCGTCACCAATTTGACCGATTTCTTTTTCAGAAAGAGAAAGAAAGCGTTTGATGGTTTCTTTCCATAGGTAAAGCTCGCGCCGGGTCTTAACGACAATCAGAGCAGAGCGCTTGTGCTTGGCGATCAAGGCCAGTGCCGTCACCCGCTTACCGCATCCGATGGGACCAGCCAGGCACCCGAAACGCCGCTTTTCCAATTCAGCCAAGGCGTCCGCTTGATAACCGTAGAGCGTCCCGGCAAAAGTGAAATCCGCTGCCGGGCCTGATGAACTTTGATCATCCAATTCAAAAGAAATACGGTGCTTATGGCATAAATTGAATAATTGCCGCGCAAAGCCGCGTGGCAACACAAAATCATTTCCATCCTGCCAAATGCAAAAAAGGAATTGCGGTGTGTCAAAACGCCGCCCGCCTCGCGCATAGCGCAGTCCATTGATGTAAGCCGGATTCTGAACAATGAGCGCTTCCTTCAAATCGGCAACAAACGCATCCGGCAGGGCAGTCATGTCAAAACGAATATGAGAGGTCAGAGTAATTTTAAGATTCATGCGCACCCTCGTCTTCGCCCCTTGTCCCGCATGAAGGCGCTTGCCATGAAGGGATACCAAGAGTCTGTTTTTTTGGCATAACCCGATTCAGGTGCATGTCGCGCCAGCGATAAACCAGGAGCGCAAAATTCCTGAAATTGACATTCGGATTTTGCAGTTCATCCCATATTTTCCGGCGCAGCGTCATGTCCTCTTGTTGAAACGCCGGATCATCAGGTGCTTTATTGCCGTTTGCTTCTGTTTCGGAATTGGCCTTCGTGACTTTTTCAGAAGCCCCTTCCCAAAGAAGCTGGCAAAATTCAATTTTCTTTTTGCGTTCTTCGGAAAGAGTAGCCTCATTCTTTTGCCCGGAAAAATTATTTTGTCCAATCGGCGGTTGATCGGTCTGTGCCATTATTGCTGACGTGCTTGCACCCTGACCGTCCCGGCCATGTGACGGATCGGTTTGTTCTTCATTTATCATTTTGAATTGATTGATAAAATTGTCTAAAATTGAAATATTTTTATCTTCCATTTCGGCTCCTTTGCTGTCCCATCTATCCCGTGTCGTGTCCCATACCTATCAGTTTGATATAATTAAGAAACATGACGTTTGTCCCGCTGTCCCATGTTTCCGGGGAAATAAACCTACAAGAAAAAGAAAATTAGAAGCGCGTTTCATGATGCCATATATATACGTATATATATTATTATAGGACGGTAGGGATAGTAGGGACAGACGATTGTTTATATAAGAATATCGAAAACTTATCTTGTCCCAATGCTGTCCCATTTTGCACGGTGGGATGGGACAGGCAAAACTAAAGCGCCGCATGTTCAGCCCCCGAAAGAATGTTTTCTGGAAGCAGGAGGCCGTAGCAGCGGCTTCCTGCAATGCGCAGCCGGTGCTTCTTTGCTCCGGTGATACGTTTCAGGATCGGTTCAAGATTCAGGTTGCCCCATGGTGTATCGCGAAGCAGTTTCCGCGTAACAATGTCGGGCACGATGAAAAGCGGGCCTTCATTTGTAAGTTTTATGCCGACCGCCTGTAAAGCATCATCGAGCGCGCTATCAGACGCTTGGCGCAGCTTATCAAGAGCTTGGGCGACGCCGAAATCCAGATAAACGATAGATTGTTTATCCGAAGATGTTTGCTGCTCCATCGGCACCCTGACTTTCGCAAAACATAAATCTCTAAGAATTTTTTCTTCGTCGGTCTGCACATCCTGCTGGTCAACGAGCTGCGCACGATGCAGAAAGGTTGTAACCATGTTGCGCAAAACATTTAGTGGATCGCTCTCACACAAAGAAATCATGCTCAACGGTACTGCGTAGGATTCGACAAGGCGATCTTCGAAGCCAGGTATGCGCCCCAACGTTTCAATTAAGGTTTTAGCGCGGAAAGAAGCCCACAAAGCAAAGCCGAGGATCTGTAGCCGAAGCTCTTCCATCTTTGCGGCATTGGGTAAAACCGGCTTGCGGCTGTCATCTTTTTTTAACTCAACAATCAAGAAGCGTGAGCGTTCCGCTGATCGGGCCAGGGAGTATTCGATTGACGCGAGTAGGACCGAATGCCGAATAAAGAAGTGGACAGGCTTCTGTGCGGTTGTGCCTTTGACGATAGTCCCACCACGCGAGGCGGATCGTAAATATTCGATCAACGCGTCACGGTGTTCGGACTTCTCAAATTCGTCGATGAACGCATAAACGCCGTCACTTCCCATATCTTGGCGAAACCCGGCCTCTGTCAAGCTCTTTCCCTCGCGGCGCATCGCAAGCGGTCCCGACAAGCCTTCCAGCAACGAAAGAAGTTGGGTCTTCCCACTGCCAGCGGAGCCAGTCAACCACAGGTGAGGCCTCCATGACCAGACAGGTTGAACGATCTGCGCAAGCATCCATCCGGCAAAAAGATAAACGTCCTGTTGATCCGCGAAACCCCATTGGTTCACTAGCTCACAGGCTTCTGCAACAATTTCCTTTGACTTGTTGATGGTCATCGAATTGACCATTTTCTGAACACTTGAAAAATCAATCCAATGGCGACCTTTATTCCAGTCGATCAAACGGCCTCCAACCAGGGGATGATCCTGCGGGGCAAATTTATTTCCATCCCAAACGTAGCCCTCGCCGCCGTTGACAATCAAGAGCCTGCCGTCCTTTAACAGGTGGATACCTTGGCCGAAGTAGGAAAGTATGCCCAGCTGACGACGTGACGCCTCGATGATGAGCCACTCTTTCAGCGATTGAAAAGGGATAAGCATTGAGCCGTCCTCGCCTTCCTGATCATATCGCCGTCCACGCCCCACTTTATTGCGAATCTCTTGGCCGCCGATCTGAACAAGCTGATCGAATTGAAGAGATTTCAGGTCATGCGCATATATTTTTTTGTTTTCAGAAGACCAGAAATGAATTTTCCCGTCAGCATCCTCCCCAAGCACCTCAAACGATTTAAACTTTATTGGTTGTTTTTCCTCTGCTTTCGGTGCGCTTGATGAGTTATCCTGCACTACACTTTTCTTTGCCTGCGAGGTTTTCTTTTGCTGTGCGGTTGGTTTGGCATCTTCCGCTTTAGCTTTCAAATCCTTCACAGCCGCCACTTTGTCTGCAGATGCACGGATTTTATCGTCAACGTCTTTCGGAGTATTGTTTTTAGAGTTTGACAATTTTTGCCTGTCCTCCCG
>CAYOPU010000192.1:0-4220 GCA_964405915.1 uncultured Smithella sp.
CGGTAAGACGAAACTGATTCGTAATCAGATTCTTCCCAATTACTATGCCTTTGAATTGATGATGGCTCCTTATGCCATCGGCCATCTGAAAATGAGTTTCCTGTTTGAGGAACTGGGTTACCGTCTGAAAGATGATGAACGATTCAATCTCTATCTTACCAACACACTGGAAATGGAAGACCTGGCGCAGGTGGATATTCCGGGCTTGAGTTCACTGAGTGAAGAAAGCCATCTGGCCGGGAAAGTCAAGAAAGATCAGCCGATTTTGGTCATTTGCGGCAACCCGCCTTATAGCGGCATATCTTCCAATATTAATGAATGGACGGAAAAGCTTTTAAAACAAAATATTGACGGTGCAACGAGTTATTATGAAGTTGACGGCAAACCTCTTGGTGAAAAGAAAGTATGGCTGCAGGACGATTATGTGAAATTCCTGCGTTTTGCACAGTGGAAAATTCAAAAGGCCGGTTTCGGCATTACAGGTATGATCACCAACCACAGCTACTTGGACAATCCTACGTTTCGCGGCATGCGCCAGAGCCTGATGAAAACCTTTAACGAAATTTATATTCTTGATCTGCACGGCAACAGCCTGAAAAAGGAAACTTGCTCAGATGGTTCTAAGGATGAAAACGTTTTTGACATTAGACAGGGCGTAGCCATAGCGTTATTCGTGAAGCAGAAGGGTAAAAAAGGGTGTGATGTATGGCATGCCGAAAAGTATGGTTTGCGTGAACAAAAATATGATTGGTTGGATGATAGTAATTTTAAGATGGATAACTATCATACGATTAAGCCAACTAGTCCTTGGTATTTCTTTGTCCCACGAAGTACCGGAAAGATCGAAAACTTTCTTAATTGGAAATCGATGCCTGACATTTTTCCAAGTAATGTTACAGGCATTGTAACTGCCAGAGATGGATTTGTAATTGATTTTGATAGAAATGTTTTAAAAAACAGAATCCTCCAGTTTCGAAGTTTGTCAGTACCTGATGATATCACACGGAATGCATATCATTTGAAAGATACAAGAGGATGGAAACTAACTGATTCTAGAAAATCACTTGCAGAAGACGACCATTGGGAAAAATATTTCCAGAAAATTCTTTATAGACCATTCGACATTAGAGATATTTATTATACCCCCAAAATGATTGATTGGGGCAGACCAGAATTTATGCGTCATATGCTAGAAAGGAACGTTGGTATAGCGCTCAGCAAGCGTGTTGAAGGGAATAAACCGTGGGAACATGCTTTTATCTCTGAAAATATGATTACACACCATTCTGTTTCCATGAAAGAGGTTAATATTTTATTTCCTCTTTATCTGTACAAAGAAAAATCTGCAAAAAAAACTCATTTTCAAACTCTAATGCTTTTCGAACCAGAAACTGATTATGGAAAAGAACGGATACCTAATATTGATAAAGCTGTTTATGAAAAGCTCAATAAAATATATAAGAAAAAACTGACACCGGAAGAAATTCTCTATTACATTTACGCTGTTTTTTACAGCAATATATTCCGCGAAAAATATGTAGAGTTTTTGAGAATTGATTTTCCTCGCATTCCATTTACGGCAGATTATAAAATTTTCCTGAAGCTGGCTGGGATAGGGAATCAACTGGCAGATTTGCATATGATGAAAAGTAAACAATTGAATAAGACCATATCTAAGTATCAAGGTTCCGGTGACAATGACAGAATTGAGAAGATTATTTACTATGAAGAAGAACAAAAAGTTTATATCAATAAAGAAAAGTATTTTGACAATGTTTCATTAAGGCTATGGAATTATCAAATTGGTGGTTATCCGGTTTTACAGAGATATCTTAAGGATAGAAAAGACCGCAGTATGGATGATCCCAGATATTATTGCAGAATTGTAACTGCAATTGAAAAAACAATTCTATTACAATCTGAAATTGATGGAATCTATGATGACGTTGAAAAAGAAATCATCGCGTTTTAGCCTTTGTTCAAATGCCGTGTTTGGGAGAAAATATGCTTAATTTTACATTTTACAATCCGACCAAAATTCTTTTTGGCGAGGGACGGATTAAAGATATCGCCGGGGAAATCCCGAAGGAATCGAAGATTCTCATGACATATGGCGGGGGAAGCATCAGGCGCAACGGGGTTTTCGACGAGGTTAAGAAAGCTTTGCGGGGATATAAACTTGCGGAATTTGGGGGCATCGAGCCCAACCCGACCTATGAGACGTTGATGCAATGCGTGGAGATGGTCCGTAAAGACAAAATTGATTTTTTGCTGGCTGTCGGCGGCGGTTCCGTGATCGACGGTACAAAGTTTATCGCCGCCGCAGCCCCGTATGAGGGCGAACCCTGGGAAATTGTCACAGGCTTTGCCAAAAAAGTCAAAAGCGCCCTGCCGTTCGGAACAGTCTTGACGCTTCCGGCCACCGGCTCTGAAATGAACAGTACAGCTGTTATTACGCATCGCGCATTAAACGCCAAACTTCCCTTTTCGCATCCCGTGCTGTTTCCTGAATTTTCCGTGCTTGATCCCACGAAGACCTATTCGCTGCCGCCCGATCAAATCGGCAATGGCGTTGTCGATACTTTTGTGCATGTGATGGAGCAATACCTGACCTACCCCGTGAATGGGAAATTGCAGGACCGTTTTGCGGAAGGTTTGCTGTTAACATTGATCGAAGAGGGGCCGAAAGCTCTTGTCCAACCTGAAAATTATGATGTGCGCGCCAATCTGATGTGGTGCGCCACGCTTGGTCTCAACGGGCTCATCAGCGTCGGAGTTCCTCAGGATTGGGCAACCCATATGATCGGCCATGAACTGACGGCGCTCACGGGTCTGGATCATGCCAAAACACTGGCGGTGGTATTGCCGGCCATGCTGAAGATACGCTCGCAGGATAAAAAAGAAAAACTCCTCCAGTATGCCGAACGCGTGTGGGGGATTAAAACCGGTGATGATGACGTGCGCATTGATGCCGCTATCGGTAAAACACGAGATTTTTTTGAAAGCATGCAGGTGTCGACCAGACTTTGTGATTATCACATCGGCGCCGAGATCATTCCGGCGGTTGTCGGGCAATTGAAAGCGCACGGCATGATCAAACTGGGTGAGAAAAAGGATATGGCTCCGCAACTTGTTGAAATTATTATGAAGGAGTGCTTGTGACAGGTTCACGCCCCGGATGATTATTGGATTGCAATAATTCTTCAAAGGCGGTAGGTATCATACAGATGAAGACACAGATGTTGTCAGCAACGTAAACGGATAAAGAAAGGAGAAAAGTTCATGAAAAAACGACTTTTGAAAATGGTGTTTTTAGCGTTGGCTGTAATGATTCCTGTATCCGTCATGGCCGAGGTTGATGTCAAAGTCCGCATCAATATTCCTTTGCCTCCGGCCATTGTATTTCCAGCGCCGCCCGGACTGATTGTGATACCTCAAACAGATGTCTATGCGGTTCCCGATATCGATGAGGATATATTTTTCTACGGCGGCTGGTGGTGGCGTCCATGGGAAGGGCGCTGGTATCGTTCGCGCAGCTACGACAGAGGCTGGGCCCACTATAATAAAGTGCCGCCCTTTCACAAAAATGTGCCGCCCGGTTGGCGAAACGACTATCGGAACCACCGCTGGAAAGGGCAGGAGTGGGATTCCCGGCCCATTCCGCACCGTGATGCTGAAAAGAACTGGCGCGGCTGGAAACAGAACAAGCATTGGGAAAAAGAAAATAACTGGGGCGTGAAGAGAATGGATCGACTGCCACCCGGTCAACAAAAGAAGTTCAATCAACGCAATGACGGATTTTCAAGAGGTGAAGGTCCCGGACCGCAGCATGTTCCTCCTGGTCAACAGAAGAAGTTCAATCAGCGTCATGATGGACCTTCAAGAGGAGACGGTCCCGGGCCTCAGGGCGGACCTGGAAAAGGGCACGGGAATAAGGATAGATGGGATTGATGAGAGAAGCCATACGATAAGGTAATTATAAAAAAGCCCGTGCAAAGCATGGGCTTTTTTTTGAGACTGTTATGATCGGATGGCCTCAAATCAATGCCGATATGATGAGCCAAATTATTAATAATGAACATGATCATGCAATGTGCTCCATGAATTTCCGCCCCGTCCGACACCTGTAAATATCTATTGATTTTTATATGATTGTTCTTTAAAGTCTCCTGCGTAAATGGATATTTCAATCCGGTTACCGTAGTATTCAGGATGCGGAC
>CAYOPU010000193.1:0-4214 GCA_964405915.1 uncultured Smithella sp.
TCGCAGACTTCGAATCTGTTGGTCGTAGGTTCGAATCCTACCGGGCGTACCAGAAAATATAAAACAAGGGCCCTTAGCTCAGCTGGTAGAGCAACTGACTCTTAATCAGTAGGTTGTCGGTTCGACCCCGACAGGGCTCACCAAAATCAAGCACTTACAGACATTGTAGGTGCTTTTTTATTGGTTTTTGTTGGCCACCTTTGGCGATTAGATTATTCGACTATCTTTATACTAAATATTTTTCCATATAAAAAAGTTTATCTCTGATCGCGCAAAGCGCGAAAAACGTTTTAGTATTCGCTCCCGGGCTAGGGGGTAACCTCCTCTATCTTGAAGTTCAGCTTTTCCATTTTGTCTAACGCATTCATAAATATCTCCATTGAATCGCCGGAACCACAAGGGATGTTCAATGGCTTTTTTATTTCTTCTATGGACAAGAAGATGGTTTTTTTCTCATCCAGTTCCCACATAAAAACGAGTGCGTGTTTGACTTTGCCTGACGGGAAGACAATGCTGTGCGCCCCGACCCGGCCGCCGGAAAGATAAGATAGATAAGGCTTGCCGGATTTCTCATTTGGAAGTGAAATCTCAATTTTGTTTGGTGCGCCGAACTTGTACGATATCTCTTTTGGGTCGTTTTCTGATTGGCACAGCGATACGGATTTAGAAGAATTTTTGAGTTTGCAGGAAAATAACGATTTTTCATCCGTTGCACAAAGGGATCTTATCAAAATGGTTTCAGCTGCGGATAATGGATGGATCATCGAAAATATTGAAATGAAAATGATGACAAAAATCAGTAATGGATTCGTTTCATAAGAGCGGGTTGGTTTTTTTGCGTACATTTGAGATTCCTCGTATATTGTAAAACAAGAACAGATGATTTTAATCCTGTTGTTGCGGGACGCGCGTTAATTCTCCATAGGTTGCTGCGATAGCATGACGTTCATTTCATACATCGACAGCTTGCTGCAAGGTGGAGTGATATCGGCCATTTTTTAATACTGGGAAACCATGCCGCTGTGACGCGCACGGAGTTTGTTAACAATGAAGGCGTATTGATAGCTGTTGGAACCAACACTTATAACCTTGGATAGAAATCAAAGGAATTCATTCATCGTTGCCCTTTCATCCTGTAACCGAGTTCTTTGTTGTTTCCGTTAATGAACGCCTTTTATTGTGCTGCCAGTATTTTGCCAAGTTCTAAAGCATCTTGCATCACCTTTTCATCAGACCGGATCTCGCCGGCATTCATGGCGCTGCCATAGACCATCCCGACAAGCGAAGAGCCTGTGTATCGATACGCGTCCTGAAAGGTTCGTAAAGCATTGATGCAACCGGAAGCGAAAGGATCTTTATCGCCATAGGTCATGGCTATGGCAATTTGTTTACCCCGAAAGGGATCTTGATGGTATGCGGGAAGCGCAAAACAGCGATCCATGAAAATCTTAGTTTGCGCGGACATCGTAAACCAGTAAACGGGACTGGCGATAACCCAGGCGTCTGATTCTACCAGCTTTGAATAAATTTCCTGCATGTCATCCTGAATGGAACAGCCTTTGCTCCCTTTCTTTTGGCAACTCATACAGGCTTTGCAGGGCGCAATGTTTTTTTCGTGAAGATAAATGGTTTCAACATTGACTTTTCCTGATTTTGCTCCCTTGCTGATTTGATCTGCCAGAATGGCACTATTCCCATTTTTCCTCGGACTGCCTAACAGCACCAGAACTTTTTTTGTTTTCATCATGCCTCCTTGTTTTTTCCTCCGTATTGCCTTGTTCTCCGGGGTGTTTCAATTTATTCTCTGTTCTTTGATGTCGTCCGGAATTACTATCATACCTGACTCTTTTACGCGTAACGATAATATTGATTCCAAATGGACCATCAAGGTTTTGCTGTCTTGATTACGTTGGGAATGCCTTTTTCGCCGAGATAAAAGACAACGAGCTTGACGGGAACTTTCCCATGGTTTATTCCGTTGTGGCGAAGCTTGACGACTTCAATAATCACTTCCCCTTCTTTAAATTCAACTGTTTTTCCGCCTTCCATATCAACCGTCAACTGACCGGACATCACGTAAGCATAAACATTTACGGGATGGCTGTGCCAGCCCGTTGCAGCGCCGGGCGCTATATCCACCGTCATGACGGTCACCCTGGGATGATCCGTGTCCAGATAGTCAATCGGTTCGCCATTGCTCATCGTTTCCGTTTGGAGGATGGTTTTCGCCTGTGCGCCGGCTGCATACTCGCCTGCCACAGACTGAAAAGGCATCATCAACAGGAAGCTCAGCAAGATCCACACGCGATTTTTCAATAATGTCATGCATGTTCCTTTCGTCATGTGACTTTAACTATTCCCCAAAGGATAAGGTCGGTTAGCTTGGATCATTACAACCCTCTCAGAAATTCCGGACGCAGCATTTCAGGATCTTTTCTGGATAATAAGGCATTCAACTGTTTGAGGATTTTCCTGCTGTCTTGCGGCATGGCGCCTCGAATCGAATAATAATTTGAAGCATGCATGGAACTGAAAAAGCAGTTGGAGAAGGTTGAATTTTCTACAATCGTTGTTAATTCCCGCAGCGAATCAAAAGGAGTGACCAGTTCGAACCGGCCATGCTCCATTTCTTGATGAAGTTCCGTCCCGGGTATTAACGTCAGGGTCAATGCTCCGGCATAATCCGGGTCCATTTCCGTCAAGATTCTTGCCGTTTCCAGCGCGTGCTTTTCGCTGCCCTTGACTCCGCCAAGCCCGAGGATGACGGTGACTGACAGCAGAATGCCGGACGCCTTAACTTTTGTTGCCGCTTCAACCATCTGCTGATGCGTAGCGTTCTTGTGAATTTTCCGGAGTACGTCGTCATCACCGCTTTCCACGCCCATGTAGAGGATGCCAAGTTTCTGTTCTTTCAGTGTCTGAAGTTCTTTGACACTTCGTCTCAGAATGTCCTGAGGTGTGGCGTAACCGGCAATACGTTCAATAGCAGGAAACTTCTGGTTGAGATATTGCAGCGCCTCCAGCAGCTTGGGGTATGGATAGACCAGGGCATCCCCGTCCTGGAAAAATACCTTCTTCCCGTTCCACTCATCAAGAATTTCATAGACGATATCAGGTTGACCCGGCGTCCAAAGACGATGATTCATATACAGGGACATGGCATCTATTTCTCGTTTCACGTCATCAAGGTCGCGAATGCCGAGATTGGAACAGGAGTATGCACAAAAGGAGCAAGAGTTGTTAGAGCATCCCGATGTCAGGGGCAGATAATAACTCGCATGCTCACTGGGTGGTCTTAGAATTCCCGGTCTGATAAATGACATATATTCATCCTTCAAAAGAATAATTTTGTTGCAGAGTATAGATTCAAGCAAGGATTTGTCAAGGCAATATAAAAAAATCGAATTGATTCAAAATTCATGCTAAAGGCTGGAAAATCGGAAGATATAACCGCTATCGAGAGAGCAAAGCTAGTGCTTATGGATCTTGCCGATGATATTGGCATGACCGCAAGAAAGCATGATAAGAAAGGCCGCACGGTTCATATTACTCTGAAATAATAACATTTGCCACATTGTTTCAATTAAAAAAAAGGGCCGGTCTTCTTCGGGGCCATAGCTGAAATGCCTTCTTTGCGCATCATCAATCTTCGATAGAATCGGGCTGGGGAGGGGGAGAGGTTTGTGCGGAGCGATAGCAAGGAAGGGCTGTATCAAGCATCTCTGCACCACTCCGCACACATCTCGTCGTGTTTAGGGAAAGTCGTTGTCAGCATTGGCTGACAACGACTGGATTTTATCTTCGTGCCTTGTGATACCCTGCCTTGATAGCATCGGCTTCGGAATCAAATTCTACACGGTGATACGCTTCGACGGCATTGTAGTATTTCATGCCGGGGAGATGATACCGTTTGCTGTCCCGATTAGCGATAACTTTTATTTTTTGTTCTGCCGTGGAAACCGCCGCGGTTGATGATATGGCTGTTGCTTTCTTTGTTTGAGAAAAGGAAACACCCCCGCGTGCCTTGTGATACCCTGCCTTGATAGCATCGGCTTCGGAATCAAATTCTACACGGTGATACGCTTCGACGGCATTGTAGTATTTCATACCGGGGAGGTGATACCGTTTGCTGTCCCGATTAGCGATAACTTTTATTTTTTGTTCTGCCGGGGGAACCGCCGTTGCCGGTGCCGTTGCCGGTGCCGTTGCCGGTG
>CAYOPU010000194.1:0-4183 GCA_964405915.1 uncultured Smithella sp.
GGATGCAGGTCGCGGCTTGTCCAGCTTTCCAGACGCACCGGCATCGTCAGTGATACCTGCGCGCCGCAAACAGCAGTCGGATCATAGGAAAACACATATTTGCTGCCCGATTCCCGTGCAAGAAGGCCGGAGTGCTGATTGGCAGCCCACAAGGCAAGCGAAGACACTCCCGCCATCAGCTAATCTCCTCTTCACGAAGTTCTTCCAGCGTTGGTGGTTGACCTGCCGGTCGCACACGCAGTTCCAACCCCAGAAATTCAAGAATGCGAATCAGTTTGCGCACACCGATTTCCTGCACCGTTCCGTTTTCGATCTGCCCGATCGTGGTCCGGCTCATTCCCAGGGCTTTCGCCAATTCCGCCTGAGAAATCTTGCGTTTCTTCCGCGCCTGTCGAATTTGTTGTCCAATATTAAATAGCATGAATGCATTATATGTAATACATTATTGATTGTCAATATTATTTTGCATTGCAAATAATGCAAAATAATAGAAATGCCGGAGTATCTTCGATTACTTCTCTTATCTGATTGAAAATGATGTGATCTGGTTTATTCGAGGCTTTTTAATAATTCACCGGCAATGTTGGCGCTTTCCAGGCGCATCATGCTTTCTTCCGAGCGGCCATACCCCAGCAGATTGATGCTGCCGTACCAAACAATACTCTGATCAATGATCGCAAATTTTTGATGGATGTTGGGTTTGAAAATAATCTGCAGCCCCATGGACTCCAACTCAGTAAAAATCGCCCGCAGAGTCTTATCATCTTTGTGATCCGTTACAGGTCGCGTCATAACGACGACTTTGATCTGCTTGCGCAAAGCAGCGGTAATCAGCGGCGATGCCTGCTGAATTCGTCTTTTTGTAGCAAAAGGACTGACCATCACAATTTCTTTTCGGGCGTTTGCCAAGTCATTCTCGTAAACAGGCTGGAAATTTTGATGGTTAAAGATAATGTCCACAGCATTGTCGGTCAGGCCCTCCGCCCGGACCTTGTAGCCCAGTGACGCATAACCAGCCAATCTCTTATTATACATCTTCGAAAATACCCTGACCTGGCTGTCCACGTAGTCATAAATCTGGACATTTTCCTTGCCGTCAAAGAGACGGTGCAGGCGGCCTGCATACTGCTGAACGGTTCCCTTCCAGGATATCGGCATCGCCATAAAAAGTGTATCCAGCCTTGGCTCATCAAAGCCTTCTCCGATATATTTACCCGTCGCCAGCAATGTCAATGGCTGCCCGGCAGTTGTTTCGTTAATCCTGATGAACGCTTCCCTCTTCTCTTTCGCACTTGCGCTGCCGGTCAATGAAATAACATCCGGAATACTTCGTTGCAACATCTTCGCCAAAACATCGACATGTGCGGTTCTTTCAGTCAGGACAAGACAGTTTCTGCCTTCGGAATAACTCTTGAAGACGTCATCGGTGATTAGCCTGTTTCGCCAGTCGTTTGATACAATTTCAGAATAAAGTTCCTGGATGGAATAATCTTTTTCATCCATCTCAAACGACAATCGGAAATTGGTGAATCTTGGAATAATGTAATGTTCAAAAGGCCGCAAGCGGGCCTGCTGTTTTGCATCCACCCGGTACCGGACTGGGCCGCAGTGCATGAAGATGATCGGATGATGACCGTCTTGCCTTGCCGCCGTGGCCGTTAATCCATAAACATACTTTGCCGTAACGGTCTTGAGGATCTGCTCAAAACTGAACGCCGGGACATGATGGCATTCATCGACAATGACCATACCGTAATCTTTCACAAGCTCTTTAACATCGCCGCCGCTGCTTAAAGATTGCATGATCGCAATATCCACAATCCCGCCAGGGCTCTTCTTCCCTGCGCCAATCAATCCGATTACATTTTGCCTTTTTTTGCGTCCGCGCTTTTTTTCTACAGCGGGCAGGACTTCGTCGATTTTCAAGAACTCCGTAAGTCTGTCCGTCCATTGGGTAAGAAGCTGCTGCCGGTGGACAAGAATCAACGTATTGACCTTGCGCTCAGCAATCAGTTTTGCAGCAATCACTGTTTTGCCGAAAGCCGTGGTTGCTGAAAGGACACCGTTTTTATGTTTTAACAACTCATCTGTGACCTGACACTGCTCGTCCCTGAGTATTCCGTCAAAATCCACTTGAATGCTTTTTCCTTTTTGTGTCTTATCCAACCAGACAGGTGTGATGCCCGCATCAGCACAAAGCGCTGTGATATCCCATTCGCATCCTCTCGGCAGACAAAGATAGTCGGGTGTTTCATCGGCACAGGAAATAATTCTCGACTTACCGTAGGTCGTCAGGCGCATGGCCTGTGCTTTGTAGAATTCAGGATTTCTAAACGCCGCCAACCTTTTCAATGCGTTTAACCCTCTTTGGGAAACGCCGGTTTTGGGAATAAAAATCATGTTGGCCCTGATTAACGCCATATCGTCTGGGAAATCCTGATCAGTAAGTCCGATCCGTGGCTTTGGCTCCCACGGCTTTTCTATTTCTTCATCATCTTCTTTTAACGCGCCAAGCTCATCCGGCCCGCTCAAGCGCCCCGCAAGCGAAACAATTTTTTCCTCGGATATTTTTTGAATGGCGGACAAAAACTCCCACTGATCTTCATAAGGCTCGAAGTTTTCATCAATGAAAACACTGTTGCCGAGTTCACGCGCTTTTTTCTGCAGTGGCAGAGCAATTAAATTACCGAAGCCGCCTTTAGGCATAGTATCCTGGTTTGGAAATAATCTATCGTAGGATCTGAAGGATAGTTCATGATGCCTGCTCATGGAGCAAGTGATTAATGCAGAGCCAAATTTTCTTGCCAGGTGGGCAGGGATAGGCGTTTCAAAGAAAAACCAGGCATGCGCTCCGTTGCCGGATCTTGATCTCTCCACAAAAACAGGAATACTAAAAGCCAAACAAACGGCTCGAAGCGTTGTAACATCTCTTTGCCAGCCTTCATCGTCAAAATCCATCACCAGAAAATGGCATGTTTCATCCACGCACAAGGGGTATATGCCGACAATCACCTTCCCGCGCAGATGGTCCTCGACAATCTGCTCCGTCAATTCGTCATACGCCCTATGGGCGCAGGCGGAACACTTGACGTGTGGCTTTCGGCAGATGCCTGATTTCCATTCATTAAGGCATGCGGGCGAATATCCTGTATCACCTTTCTTGTTTTGCCATAGCTTGGCATAAACGTCATCTCTGCCTCTGAAAAGCGTCGTGAATAACTTTATTTTTTCTGATGGAGGGATTTCGGTCGGCAATACCGATGGTTGATTGCTGTCATTTGATGGGGCGGGAAAGGTCGTCTCAACGCTTGGCGAAGGAAGCATACCGCGCAATTTTGCTCTGAGCCGCTCATTTTCCTTTTTTAAGGATTCGTTTTGGGCTGCTAATGCGCAATATTTTTCCAAGAGCGTATCATGATTCATCGCATTTATGACAAATGTCCTCAAAGTTGTCAGCTGCTTTTCGTGACCACCTTATTTTTTTAACCATTTTTTCATCCGTTTTTCTACTTCTTTATAAAAAGGATGTGTCACTTTTCAATCGCCCCGGAACTTTCGGCGGCCGGAGCTGCGGGGCGGTGTCTGCGTTTCCTCTTTCTCCGTCGCCTTGCCGGCGCAAGACCTGCGGGCGGTTCCGCAACAACAGCGGGAAGAGTTCCGGAAAGAAAGGCATCCCACCAGCCCAGAGCGGTTGAGTTTTCCCCTCTCGTCTGCGCATTCAGGCGCATGTAGGCCAGGGCGTCTGCAAACTCAGGCCGACTGGCCATACTGGAGGGACGACGCGGCGGCATTCTGTGCAGTGAGTGCTGCATGGCAAGGATATTACGCAGTTGATTGCCGATACGGCTGGTGATGCTCACGGTATGGGAGCACTCTTTTAATAAAGCGGTGCACGCGGTATCCAGGGCCAGGTGGCGGGGAATGCCTTCGCCCTGGCGAGCCAGAACTGTTTCTTCAAGGACGGGACCGAAGAATGCGGCAAAGAACAGCGACGGGGACGGCGGCGTTCCCCCCTGACCTTGCCGATCGATGTATCCAAGATTTGCTCGCATGATGCTCAGATGTTCGCTGTTTCTGCCAAGCCACTGACTCAACCAGGGAAACAGGGCGGCAAGAAGACCGCTGGTGTTCAGGAGATTAAAAACCGGCAGTGCAGCGCCAAACAGGAAGAGTTTCTGTATCT
>CAYOPU010000195.1:0-4150 GCA_964405915.1 uncultured Smithella sp.
CGAGGTCATCGTGAATAACGATGAGATTGCTGATATCCGTTTTAAAGAACGACTGTAACTGCCTTGTCGCAGTACCACTCAAATTCATGAATGTTTGAGGCTTGGCCAGCAGGATATTTTTCCCGTCGATGGTCCCTTTACCCCACAACGCATTGAAACTTTTCTGTTTCAATGCTATTTCCAACTGCCCGGCCAGCTTCTCGAGTACCATAAACCCGATATTGTGCCGGGTCGTTTCATAGCGTTTTCCCGGATTACCCAAGCCGATAATCAGATAATCCATGTGCTCCCTCTTTTTTCGAAAACGAAAAAGTATTTTTGCCAAAGCAGAGGGAAGCATGATCTTCCGTCCAATTCCGGTAATACCTTATTTTCCCTTTTCTTTCTTTTCTTCCTTTGCCGGTTCAGCTGCGGCAGCCGCAGAAGCAGCTGCACCTTCCGCCGGAACGGCTTCAGCGGCTTCAACCTTCACAACCTTAACAGCGGCAACCGACACAACAGCGGCTTCCAGCGGATCCAGATGGGTCAGGCCGTCAGGAAGCGTGATGTCTTTGACTTTAATAGAATGGCCAATCTCGATGGCTGTAATATCCACATCAATATGATCAGGCAGATCGGTCGGCAGACACAAAACTTTCACGTCGCGTTTGATATGCTGGAGTTCTCCGCCGTTTTCCACGCCAATCGCTTTACCTGTAAAATTCAACATAACGTCAAAGGCGAGTTTCTTTTTCATATCCACTTCATAAAAATCCGCGTGATAAAACTTTCCAGTCAAAGGCTGCGTCTGCAACTCTTTAATCAAAGAAAGCTTCTCCATTTTCTGGTCGCCGTCATCAATCATCAGTTTGATAAAGGCGTGATCTTTCTTTTCTTTATACAGTTTGAACAACTCACTGCTTTTCACGGCCAGCGATATATTTTCCGTGGATCCGCCATAAAAAATAGCTGGCACAAATCCTTGCTGCCGCAGTCGGCGCGCTGGACCTTTCTTTGTTTCTTTACGGACTTGGGCCGCCAAATTGGTTATCTCCATTTACCTCTCTCCTCCTAAATAAATAATGAGCTTACTGAATCGTCATAATATATGCGGCGCACGGCTTCAGATAATAAGCCGGACACTGATAGGACTTTTATTCTTTCACAATTAGCCGCTTTTTCACTTAAAGGTATCGTATCCGTAACGATGAATTCTTTTATTTTAGAGTTTTCAATGCGATCAATCGCCGGTCCGGATAAAACCGGATGTGTACAGCAAACGGATACTTCGAGTGCGCCCGCATCCATTAAAGCGCTGGCCGCCTGAACAACCGTTCCCGCCGTATCAACCATATCGTCCAGAATAATAACGCGTTTCTTCTTGATATTACCAATGATGTTCATTACCTGGGCTTCATTAGGACCTTCCCGTCTTTTGTCGATAATGGCCAGCGATGCTCCCAAGCGCTTGCCAAAAGCACGGGCCCTTTCGACACCGCCGGTATCCGGCGATACAACCACCGTGTCATCCTGATAATTTCTTTTCATGTAATCAATTAAAACCGGCGTGGCAAAAAGATTATCCACCGGAATGTTGAAGAAACCCTGAATCTGACCCGCATGCAAATCCAACGACAATAGACGCTGGGCGCCTGCGGTAGTAATCAGATCGGCCACCAGTTTTGCTGAAATCGGCGCACGGGGAGCAACTTTTCTATCCTGTCTGGCGTATCCATAATAAGGAACAACAGCGGTAATGCGGTCAGCGGACGCCCGCTTCATGGCATCAATCATAATGAGCAATTCCATCAACGTCACATTCACTGGCGTGCAGGTGGACTGGATGATAAAAACATCCATACCCCGCACATTTTCATTGATTTCGACCCGCGTTTCTCCGTCACTGAACGTGCTGACATTGGCTTTTCCCAAGGTTACGCCCAGATTCTCACACATTTTTTGTGCCAGCGGTATATTAGCGTTACCGGAAAAAACCCGTATTCTTTCTAACATTTCAGTATCTCTCCAAAATCTTTTCTGGCTGGGGCGGGAGGATTCGAACCTCCGAGTGCAGGAACCAAAATCCTGTGTCTTACCGCTTGACGACGCCCCATCGTCTTTAATTCAAACAATAACACAATAAAATCAGCTATTACAGTGATTGGGCAAAGAAAACAAGACCGTCTCCGGAAACTTTCTTTAAAATCGCCTCCCTCGCTTCTTGGGCTGATTTTTCATCCTCAAAAATACCAAATAGCGTGGGACCACTGCCCGACATTAATGCACCCAGGGCGCCTTCTTTCACCAGCATTTGCTTGAAATCATTCAATTCGGGATGCATCGCCAGCGATACCGCTTCTAAATCATTATGCAATTCCCGAATAACATCGCCTAGTGCGTAAAATCGCGGAATGCTATAATTATTTTTTTTCTTTGTCAATGTTAAATTAAGGTTTTCGTAAACCGTTTTTGTGGAGAGGGGAAAGGTGGGACTGATTAAAACCAGATTGATTTTAGGCAAATCAGGCATCCTCTGGAGTTTGTCACCGATGCCCTCGGCAAAAGCCGAGGTTGCAAAAATAAAAAAAGGGACATCAGCCCCCAGTTTCGACCCGATTTTCATCAGGTCAGCCTGACCGACGTTCAGTGAACACAAGTCATTTAATGCCATCAGGGTTATTGCAGCATCCGAACTTCCGCCGCCCAGTCCGGCGGCTGAAGGAATGTGCTTGTTCAGAATAATTTCAACGCCAGCCTCATATCCTGTATAGCTGAAGATCGACTGGGCGGCGCGGTAAACCAGATTTTCATCATTGGTGGGAAGGTCGGCACCCGGACAGGAAAGCTTTATTCCCTCCGGGCGCAGGGAAAATGTTAATTCGTCATAAATTGATATCTGCTGCATAACGGAAGTCAGGTCGTGATAACCGTCGGGACGCTTCCCCAGTACACGCAGCAATAGGTTTATTTTCGCGGGCGCAACCCTCAGCATGTCAGCCCTTTTCTTTGACGTAGCGCATTTTCAGTTCATAGAGAATACCCTGGATTAAACCAACTTCATTCGGGTCAAGGTTCCCTTTGGTTTTTTCATTCAGCATATCCAGAATATCGATGGTCTGCTTGGCCGCCGGCAGATTCTTTTCGGCTTTGCCTCCTTCATATTCTGGAAAATCGCCGAAGTGGAATAAAGCGGATGTGGAAAGCGAAATGACAAAGTTCGTAAAATTAACAGGCGGATAATCGGATGGTTCGGTGGCCGCTTGATCTTCATTTTCTTTTACATCCGGTTCGCTCCGGGCTGCCGGTTCTTCTTTGGTCTCCGACTCTTCCGAAAAACGCCTGTCTTTAACAACAAATCCTTCACCCTTTTTCTGTTCCGCCATAAATCCTCCCTCGATGTACTTTAGGCGTGAGGCGTTAGGAATCAGGCGTTTTACTCCTAACTCCTTACGCCTCACTCCTCACTCCTCACTCTTCACCATTCACTACTTTTTACTGAACGTGATCTCCCCCTTGGATACCCCGACGACAATGTGGTCGCCTTCGTTAAACTTTCCCGCCAGGATATCCAGCGCCAGCGGATCCAAAATGAGCTTTTGCAGCGAGCGCTTGAGCGGCCTCGCCCCATACACCGGACTGTAACCTTGTTCGGCTATATATTTTTTCGCCGTATCTGTCAATTCGATGCTGAGCTTGCGTTCCTTAAGACGCTTGTCGATCAGGCCCAGTTGAATATCGACAATTCGATAGAGATCTTTCAGGGCCAGCGCATGGAACATAATAATATCATCGATACGGTTTATAAATTCGGGTTTAAACGTCGCCCGCAATACTTCCATTGAACGGTTCTGTTTTTCCTCGTCATCCAGCGATGGGTCCTGAATCCATTGACTGCCAACGTTGGACGTCATAATCACCACCGTATTTTTAAAATCGACCGTACGGCCATGACCGTCGGTAAGCCGGCCATCATCCAGAATCTGAAGCAGGATGTTGAATACATCCGGATGCGCTTTTTCGATTTCATCAAAAAGAAGCACACTGTATGGCTTGCGCCGGACAGCTTCGGTCAGATAACCGCCTTCGTCATAACCGACATAGCCGGGCGGAGCGCCAATCAGACGCGCCACCGCATGCTTCTCCATATACTCGGACATATCAATGCGGATCA
>CAYOPU010000196.1:0-4136 GCA_964405915.1 uncultured Smithella sp.
AATCTCATAGGATTCCTCGTGGTTTTCCAGATATCCATGATCTTTCTTCTGTGTGGCCTATAGGTTTTTCTTGAAGAAAGGATGCTGCCGATGAAAAATGAATCGTTATGCCTCTATTTCCGCTATTTCATTAAAAAAAGATCCCAATATATTTGCATATTGATTCTCATCTTCTGCCTGCTGGCTATACCCGGGCTTTGCAAAGCCGCTTCAGAAGATGATGTTTATGACGCCATGTGGAATGCGGATGCTTCTCTTTTTACTACCGGCTACGGTATTTTTCTTGACAAGGTAAAAGACGGCCAGAGGTATGGAGCCTCTATCGATGTGTTTAACAAAGCCGCCGGGTTTGCTGCCACATATAGCAGCGTGACGACTAAGGCTTTTGCCAAAGGCGATATATCCGGCGCCGGAGAGGAAGCCATGCTGGCCGTCCTGTCCGAAATCGCCGGATGGCCTTCCGGCCAGGGCCTTCTGGAATATGTCGGTCTCTCTACAGGGGTTTTTCAGTTAGCATTGACGGCTTATTCCATTACAAGAGAGTCCTATGCTCAGGTGGAATCCACCAAAATTGCCCGCGACCTTGAATCGTTTTATGGAACGATTGAAAACGATCCGGTTTTGAAGCCAAGAACAGGCAGAAAGCTTGGTGACAAGAGTGATCCGATTCCAGTCACCAGAGAGTCGGTGGAGTATTTTTTTCGCAAGGTTCTCCAGGATGCAAGTTGGAGGAAAAATCTGAATCTGTATGTTACGCAAGAACTTGAAGAAACTTTTCCGGAACCGTCCGCGTGGGATTGGCTTAGTATTGCCGCTTTTGACGGCTGGAAAAGCGCGCACGTGGCAGAGCAGGCGGAACTGTTCAAGGACAGGCAGCAGATAGAAACCTGGATCGCCGGTCTTCTGCGCCAGCTGAACAATTATGCCAGGGCAGTCGAGAACGAAGTGATCCTACTGCAAACATTAAAGAAGATCGAGAAGGCGTCCAAGAAAATAACGCCCGAGTTTCAGAGGTTTGTTATCGGCGCTGAGGAGGCTGAAAAAAAACTTCCTGAAATTGATGCTTACGCAAAGCAGGTTCCGCAGATGATTGTCCAAGCGAAAAAAAATCAAGACTGGGATAGTCTCTACGATATTCGGGACAAAATTGGGTATTATGTCAGAGTTTATGTAAGAGTGCTTCCCGACGGGGGAGATATCGGTAAGAAGAAACAGGCCACAAAAGCAGCCCTCAAGAAATCCTGGAACGATGTTTCAAAAGTGATCAAGGACATCCCCAGAACCATTCAGGAAGATTTTACCGCGCAAACATCGGCATCCCAATACAAGACCTCGCTTTCCCTCATGGAAATTTCGCCGGATTTCATTAGCATTGATGAAGTTGCGATGAGGCTGCATTCGGCAAAGTCTAGTCAGGATATGGAAAAGGAAGCCGTCATCATTGCGGAGGAAACAGAAAAAAAATATAAGACATTCGGCGAAAAATACTACAAGGCGAATCCGGCAGGCGATCAGCATCCTGCCTATAACTCACGGCGAGAAACAATTTTCCGGACATTGGAGGACCAGCGAAAAACCCTGGAGGCGCAGAAGGATGCTTGTAATCAATACTGCCATTGGGCAAGCGGCGCGAATCCTTGTGGAGCCGATGCCGGCAAATCTTTTGAAAGATGTATCAATAGTGCATCAGAGGCTTTGAAGCGCTGGGAGCAAACAGCCGGAAAGCCGCATGAGGATCTGGAGGCAGAAAAAAAGAATTACGATGCCAAGAGGGAGCTTTATGCGGGCAACGTTCAGCTTCAATACAAAGCCCTGGTCAAGGCAACAGGCAGGCTGGTCAAGGAAGAGCGGGCGAAATATGCCGACACGGAAAAATTGAAGAAGGAAGCCCTGGACAAGCTGGCAAGACTTGAACAAAGTATTCCGGTTTCATATCCTGATTACCCTGCATATCCTCCTCCGGTAAATTATGAGAAAACGCCGGCCGGTGTGAAACAGCTTCTGAACAGCTTGAGCAATGAGAAAGCCGATGGATACCTGGGATTGCCCAAACTGAAACTGCCGAAATGGGGCGAAAGAGGCGATGCGGTCGTCTATTATCTCGAAGGCATGGAAAGAAAAATATCCAATGAGCGAAACAATTATGATGGCATCAGCGGGAGGCAAAGCCAGGCAATGGAGTACATCAGCCGTCTCAAAAAGCACCTTGCCGACCGGGAAATTTATCGTCAGGAAATTGCTGAGGTCAAAGAGAGAATCTATGCCCTCCATTTACAGTCTGATCCACAGGCGCAAGCGTTGACGGACGTTGAAAAAAGAGTCGCCGCCATGAAGGATGTAGAGAAGCTGATGCTGGAAACAGAGACGGAGTTGAACGATAAGCTGATTGCGGACAACCGGAAAAACCTGGACAGTATCGGGGTCGATCTGCTCTATCTGAACAACCTTTTGAAAAGGGTGCGCTACTGGAACGAGGCGGTTCAGGTTTATTCAACCCCTCTATATAAGTTTGCCGAACCGGTCAATGCCGTGATGATCCATTTGTATGTGGCCACTGAAAACAATCCGGAAATACGCACATTTCTGGCGAAATCTTCCGAGGATCGGAACCCCTTCGATAAAGCGAAAGCAAATGCCGCCGCCGATGCCTTGCTGAAAGAAATGGAACGGACGGGAGTGGCCAGGTGGGATCCCAACGGGGATACGGGGCTTAAAGCCATGCTGGAAAAGAAGGCCGCGGAGATAAGAAATTACTACCTTGACATACCTGATTACGCTATCGTGGATGGAAATGTTGTCGTTTATGCCTCGAGAATTGCGAAAATGGCGTCTGACGTGCAGGCGATTCCTGCAAGCTCGTATGGCAGCAATACCTACAAGGAGGGGCTAAAAAACCGCACCTTTCAGGAAAAGCTTCGCGCCGCCCTGAACAACGGCACGGCATTGGCGACTAATCTTGAATTGAAAGAGAATGCCAGCGATCAAACCGTATCGGTTAAACTCGATAATATCAAGGATCTGGCTGCCTCCCATCCAAATCAGGCAATCAGGATTGCCTGTGCCGATCTCGCCGGAGCCATTGAAGCTCACCTGAAGCGTTATGGCGAGCAAGTCGCCCAAGAGGCCAAACAGTGGGAAATTGATCGGGCCAAGGCGGAAGAAGAGCTGAAGCTGCAAAACGAATGTCTGGCCAAGGGGGGGAATTATTCAAACGGAGAATGCAAAACTGTATCGGGTGGCGCAGGGGTTGGAACGGCCGGACTGCCGGGTAAAGGAGGGCAGTCCACGGGAACCGGAGCGCCTGTAAAAGGCCAAACGGCCGGACCTAGCGCCGGATCGCCTGTAGCCGGCATGACTCAAAAGGAAGAGAGAAAAGAAAATGCGGATACAGAAGGACAGATGCCGGCCGATGATCGCAGGAAATCTCTTGGCGGCAGGAAACCCACTGGTCAACCGGGTGATCGTCAGAATGCAAAGCAGCCCTTGTCCGGACAAAACCGGGATGTGGTCGATCAGGATCCGTCGGGTCGGTCACAGGAAAAACCGGGGCCCATGGCCTCTTTATCGCCACGTCTTTCGGAAGGCATGTTGGCAGGAGAGAACCGGTCTTCCACGGTTCGAAACCTTTATGACCGGTTTAAGGAAGCTTATGAATCGAAAAATGCCTCCGGTGTCATCTATTGTCTGAGCGATCAGTGGGAATCCTATGATGGTGGTACTCTGTCGGATCTTCAGCGTCATTTGTGGCGGACTTTTCGCATCTTTGATCAAATCCAGTTTAAAATCCAGAACATGCAGATTAGCAAAATTGGAGAATCCAAATACAGAGTCAATTACGATGCAGTCATTACCAGCAGAATTTTAAAGCGGAATTTAAAGCGTGAAGAAAAATCAAGCATTCAGGAAGAAGTGACTATTGATGATTCCGGGAGAGCGAAGATCACAAAAACCCTGGGAGGGAAATTTTTGTATATTCAATAAAGCAAAAAGGGTTAAAGATAAGAAAATCGCTTGCAGGGCATGACAGAAATATCGTAGTGAAGTGATAGAGTATCAGAGAACATCCAAGGCCGGTTAGTGGACCTTGGAAACTATACGCATTTAGAAAGGAGCTTTTAAAAAACATGAGAATCTTT
>CAYOPU010000197.1:0-4115 GCA_964405915.1 uncultured Smithella sp.
ATCTGCGACAAATATACCAATGTCAACACGCACGAAGACATCCAACTGGCCGAGGGCTTTTTCAATGGGTAAAAACTTGGTCGTCATTCCCGCGCATAATGAAGAAGAAACCATCCGGGAAGTCGTCACGCGGGCCCTGCGGCATGCCGACGTTTCCGTGACCGATGACGGCAGCACCGACAAAACAGGAGAAATCCTGAAGGCCATTGCGGGAGAATGCGATCAGGGAAGGCATCCCCACAAACTGCATATCATCACCCACCCGACTGCCACCCATATCCCGCGAGGCATTCAGGACGGGCTGATCTATGCCCGCAAATCCGGCTATGATCTGGTCGTCACCATGGATGCCGGGCTTTCCCATGATCCGGACGCTCTTCCCCAATTTTTCAGCCATCATGCCGGGGTTGACGTTGTAATCGGCAGCAGAAAGAATCCACAAAATGTGCCTTTATACAGAAAAGCGGTCAGTTTTATGGCCAGACTGGTCGTCAACTATTCTCTGACAGGTTCATATTTTGATTTGCTGGGTCCCGGCATCAAAGACTGCACCAGTGGCTATAGACGCTACACTCAAAGAGCCTATGCGCTGATTGCCGACGCCAGGCTTCAGTCAAAGGCTTTCGATTTTCATATGGAAGCCCTCGCCCTTTGTTACCGGGCAGGAATGAAAGTAGATGAAATCCCGATCCACTACGTTTTTTCCAATTCTTCTTTTAACAAGAAAGTTCTGCAGCAGGCAATTAAATTCGGCCTGCATCTTTTAGCGTCGAAGAAATGAATTTTAACCAAGCCGCCGAAAAATCGAGCTTTTTGGGGCACCTGTCCGCATGGCCCTATCTGCTGGTTCCCTGCCTGCTGGCCACCTGGCTGTATGCGCCGGCTCTTTTTGGCGGGAAAGTCCAAATTTTCGGCGATTCCATGATTCACAGCCTCTCCGTGCTTGAATTCAATCGGAAAATGCTGCACGAAGGACTCTCCCCGCTGTGGACGGATCTGCTCTATGGCGGACACCCTTATTTTGCGGAAGGTCAGGGAGGGTTTTTCAACCCTCTTAATTTTCTGGTCGCGCTCTTGTTTAACCCGGTCATCGGCCAAAACATTTATCATTGGCTCTCCATTATGATTGGCGCGTTGGGCGTTTTTTCACTGTGCCGACATTTTCGCTGCAGCCGTGAGGCTTCAACCTTTGGCTCTCTGGTGGTCGTCTTCTCCGCCTTTTGGATTCAGTTCCACGATAACGTCACAATTGCCGGCGCTTTATGCTGGGTTCCCTGGGTTTTCCTTTGTTTTGAGCGCTGGATCGATCATCCCAGTGGCCCATCAGCTCTCTGGTTAGGGTTGACGGTATCTTTACTTATTTTTGCCGGTTATCCCCAGATTGTGCACGGCGCGGTCATTTTTATGGCGGTCAGTCTGCTCCCGACATTGTTTTCCGGATTCATCGGCAGCAGAAGGGACAACTCGTTGAAACAATACGCTTTGACCGGGCTGGTTGCCGTTGCCGCATGCGTCGGCTTATCGGCAGTACAATGGATCCCCTTGCTGGAACTCGTATCCTGGTCACATCGCAGCGGCGGGACAAACATCCCCTTTCCCATTTTTTTTCCTGGGTTCTGAGAGGTTTCCTTTTTTCAGCATCGGAGCAAAGCGGCGGACTCTATCGGGGTGCAGGCAGCGTCTTTGCCTGCTTTGTCGCAGCTCTGTCGGTTATCAGCAAGCCCAACCATCGCATCACCGGACATATAATCGCCAGCATCTATCTCATCATTCTTGGTTTAGGCTTCCTGAATGACAGCTTTCTGGCGCCTGGTTTGAAGTATTTTCGCGGCGTTCATATATATCTGGGCATCAGCATTATCGGCATGGGTCTGCTGGGCAGCATTGCCATCGAAGGCATTCAAAAGCAAATAACCGGTTTGTCAAACCCATTAAAGAAGAAGACTCCATTCCTTGCCGGCACAACGGTTATGTTTCTTATATGCCTGGGCGTGGGTCTGCGAGTCAGGGTGGCCGATGTCTCCATCTTACAATACTTATCACTTGTCGTTGCCTATCTATTGATGATTGTTTGCATATTGATCAATAAGCAGCGATGGCTCGGTCACGCCCTGCTGGTTCTTATGGTGATGGAAATTCTCATGTTGCGCATCCCTCCCGTCCCTTTTTCCGATCCGAAACTGATTGCAAAACCTTTGCTTGTCCAATACCTTCACAGCGATAACCGTCATCAAGACTATAAGATCATGAACTTGTCCGGTTCTTTGACCGTCGGGATGATGACCTTATGGGACACCCACCTGGAGGAAGAGAATCGTAAAGCATTCCTGCGTGTCTCGCCATCGACCAATGTCTTGTGGAACATCCCGTCAATCGACGCGAATCTCGCTTTGCCGCTGGCGCAACATAAAATGATACAACCCAAACTCAAGGAGGAGATAGCAGGAACGGATCGGGCTCTGCCGGGCACTCGGATGATTGATTATCTGGGTATTCGTTATATCAACACGGAAAAAATTTTTCCAGCAGCGGGCTTGTCACCGCTCATGATGGACGGCATCATCATTCTTGAAAATAAGTATGCCCTGCCCCGTGTGCAGACTTATACTCGCTATGAAATGGCCAACTCGCCCGAAGATGCGCTGAACCATATCAGAAAATCAAAAGAAACCACCCTGATCCTGGAACCTCCCCTTCATCAGGCAAAAGATACAAAAGGACTGCCGGCCAGCACGGAGGTTAATGACCCTCATGCTCTGGAGTTCCTGTCTTCAAAACAATCAAATATCAAATATATGTTCGATGTAAAAGCCGTCCGGTCTGCCTGGGTGTTCATTGCCGACACCAACTATCCCGGCTGGCAGGCACAAATTGACGGGCATCCGGCTCCTGTCTACAGCGCGCAGGTGCTGGGCAAGGCAGTGCTTGTTCCGGCCGGCAGACATCAAATCACCGTCGAATTCAAGTCGCGCAGCTTCGCCATTGGCCTTGCCGTCATGATCTTCACCGTGCTGGTTTTGCTGATCGTGGTCATCCGAACCCGCTATTTCAAAAAAGCTTCTTCCATCGCTCAGGGACCGGCATGCTGAACAAACTGGAACAGCTCTTTTCCGGTTTCACCGGAGCATTGGGAAAACGGGCAGCAGCCCCAGAAGTATCTTTGCATTCATCAGATGTAAACGCCAATTTATGCGGACAAATCTATGCGGCGCGGCGCGGCTGGTACCGGGCGGAAACGGGAGAATTGTTTACCGGATTTCAAGTGACGGCCGACGATATTGTTTTGGATGCGGGGTGCGGCGAGGGAGAAGCTACGCTGTTTTGTGCAAACCAAGGGGCCCATGTCGTATTTTCGGATGTCAATGAGCAGCAAGTTCAAAACCTGATCGAAAAAGCCGGCAAAACCAAAGCAAAAAAAGTGGAAGGCTTTGTCAGCGACACCCTGCCGCTGCCGCTGCCGGACGAATATGCGACAAAAATCATATCCAAGGAAATGCTGGAACATACATCCAGTCCCGAAAAAATATTAGCGGAGCTTGTGAGGGTGGGAAAACCCGGCGCCCAATATCTGATTATTGTGCCGGATGGCCGATCCGAAATGCTTCAGAAGCCTTTTGCGGACCCTTCGTACTTTTCGGCACCGAATCATATCCAGATTTTTGACCAGGAAAGCTTTGTTCGATTGGTGGAAAATTCAGGCTTGAAAGTGGAACGCTATGATTCATGGGGCTTCTACTGGACTGTTTTCATTTCCATGTTCTGGATCATTGCCCGCCATGAGCAAAGGCCGCTGGCTGATATCACTTTGTATGATATCATCGGACCCCCGCATCATCCTATTTTACAGAGCTGGGCAAACGCATGGGCCGGACTGATGGAGCTGGAAGGTTCCGACAAGCTCATAGAATCTTTTGACAGGTTTTTGCCAAAATCCCAGGTCATCATTGCCGGAAAACCATAATTCCTCCGCAAAAGAAATGAACAAGAAATATCACAGTCTGCCTTATCTGCTGCTGCCCTGCCTGCTGGCAACCTGGCTGTATGCGCCGGCTTTTTTTTTCGGGAAAATCCAAATCTTCGGCGATTCCATCATTCACAGCCTTTCCGTGCTTGAA
>CAYOPU010000198.1:0-4027 GCA_964405915.1 uncultured Smithella sp.
GCTTCATGTAATCCTTCTGTATGGCTTGTGGTATCGACGTCATGAGTTGGTAATTCGTCGTTTCGTAACTGTCCATCATTTGTTCGTCCCGATCCTGTATAAACGCTGCGAGCCGGCCCGACGCTTTCAGTTCCCTGTATGTTCGGGGAGCCTGGTCCTTCAATGCCTGTTCGATCATTTTCAGGCGTTGTTTGGTTTGTTGTGGTTGGGTTAGATGTGACATTTTTATTTTCTCCTTCCATGTTATTATAATTGCTTGATTTTTGATTGTCAATAGCCTGTGCTTCGTCCTTTGCGGCCAATCTGTCGTAATGTTCGTTATCTCGTTCATCGGAATAGCGTCTTGCCGCCGCTTCATAAACTTCCTTGGCCTTGCCTTCCGGCATGGAATCAACGGCACCAAACAAATAAGCTCTGGCGTCAAGGGCTTTTTGCTTCGCCCGTTTAGAAATCTCTGCCAGATACGGTTTTAATTTATCGTAAAGGGTTTGATCGATTTCCTTTGTGGAAATGGAGCCACGTTCCCCTAAATGCTCATTGATAATGTCGAACATATCGCCGACAAGGTCTTTGACGGATTTCTGCGAAAGGTCATTCGTGGTCTTGGGTGACGCAGCGGTCTTTTGCATTTCCTTTTGTTCGCCGGGGGATAACGCCGCCCATTTCGATCCTGATATTCTATGGACAACCGAACGCATATTCCCGTAACTGGACGCCTGGGCGATGTCTTGACGTGGGCCGTACCCCATAGCATCCCACTGTTCCGGAAAACTTTGCTCTTTTGCTGACGGTTGTTTTTCGATAGATGGCTCAAAATACTTCGCTATGGCTTCATCCGTACCTTTAATTGTCGTTGGCAGTTTTACTCCTGATCTGCTTTCAAACTCAGAACGTAATACTTTATTGGAAGGATCAAGGATGTCCTGCATTTTCTTAATATTTTTTGCTTCCCACGCTTGATCAAAAATATCGCGGCTTTTCTGTGGTAAATCTTCGAACTTGCCTGTCGGTTTGATCCCCGTTGTCGCGGTCACGGATGCGGGCGGCTCAATTGTTCCGGTTTTCGCCGTCGGTTCTTCCGTGATATTAAAATCCGTTGCGCCTTCCGCTGGTTTTACAAAGTCCACGCCATGAAGATCTTCACCGTCCCGGACCTTCTTGATGGTGCCGTCTTTCAGTGTCACATTGCCTTCATCGTCAATATCCGTGACCTTGAATTCCTCATTATCGATGATATACTGGTCACCTTCTACCATGTCACGCACGGGGATGGTTTGGTTATCGACCGGGATAAAACCTTTTTCTGCCCATGCAAAAGCCTGCCCGATCTTCTCGCCGCCCTGGGAGCGATGCGCGTTCATCATGGCGTCATACTGGCGCTGCTGACGGTCCGTAAGCGCCTTGCCTGATTGTGCATTATTCAAAACGGCTTGAGCGCCGGATATGTCCACACGGTTGCTTTTGGCCAGTTTTTCATTGGCTGAAGAAAGCCAGGAAATGCCTGTATTGGTTCGTGTTGTATTTCCTTCCGCGTCGGTCATTAATTGACCGCCCGTGCCTGCGTTTCCGAGATCCGACAGCATCAAACTGACCAGCGGCGCGTCGGATTGTTCGTTATTTTGACTTGATGGTTCTGTTTTGTCCGGATTGACTTCCTCTGAAATTACGGCGCTTTGCTTTTTCTTTGGCGGTAGCCCTGTGATCAGTGGCACGGCCTTTGACGGTTGTCTGGTTTCCTTGCCGATACCATCGAGTTTTTCCCGTTCGCGGTCGGAGAGGTTATCACGGCTTGCCTGAAGCAATGTGATTTGTTCGGGGGATGGCGCTGAAAACGCCGGATACTTGGACAGGGCGTCGCGGGCAAATCGCAGGGAATCGGCTTTTTCTTTTTCCGCTTTCTTCTTCGTCTGTTCCTGTTCCATCTTCCGGACTGCTTCTGCGTCGGCTGCTTCTTTGGCGTCTTTGGCGTCCAGGTCGGAGATTCTCTTTTCAATCAAACGCTGACGCATATCCAGTAAAGTGGCAGGCAATGGACCTTCCTGTGTGGCGATGGCATATGCTCCGGCAGCGGAAGGCGATACATCCAAATTGAGTTCCTTGCGCAACGCGGAAATCAGGACGCGGTCGGACATGCCGAAAACATCACCGGCGATAGCCTGTTTTCGCGCGTCATTGCCCGCCAGTTGCGTAATCGCAGAGGATGTCTGGCTTTGTGCATCGACTACCGCCTGATCACGCTGCGCCTGTTCCAGGGCGGCAATACGGGCCGTTTCCGCATCACGACGGGCGTTTTCTTCGACGCGCGCCTGTTCCAGTTCTGCCTGCTTAGACAAATCCTCGCTGGCGACCGCATCAAACAGGTTTTTTTCGATCTTATCCTGCCGCTGATCTTCCGTAACCACTGTTTTGCTGTCCACCGGATTGGTGGTCATAGGCATATCAGCCGACGGCGTGGCCGCTTTGGGCGCAGGTTGTGCGGGCGTTTGTGCGGGCGAATCATTATTCGCTTCTGTATTATGGCTGGATAATTTGCGATAGGCTGAACCGGATGCGCTCATCAACCCGGACAATAGAATAACCTGTGGTAGCACTTCACCGGCTGATTTTAACCAATCGTCGCCGCTTGTCCATTGGCGCATCGGTTCGGTGGTCTGGCCCGCCTTCACGTCAACGTTGTGTTGCCCCATTTGCGTAACGGTTTCGGTTGCGGCTTCCGTTCCCAGGACACCGGCAACACGTCCGGCGGCTTTGATGGCTTTACCGGCCATTCCCTTGGGAATTAATTTGGCAATTCTGCCGGGCACCGTCCCTTCGCCGAACGCAAACGCCAACTCCAGAACATTGCCGATGGCTTCGGGTCCGGCTTCCCATAATCCGTTTTCTGTTGCCAGTGAGCTGAATTCCTTCTTAAAGGCTGTTTCTTCTTCCGGAGATATGCCGCGGCCATACTTCTGAATGCTTTCCTCGTTTTTCTTTTTCAGCCATTCATTCATGGTCTGATAGGCTTGCATTCTGTATGCGGACGTACCGCCGCCGGCCATTCCTCCAAGCGCGCCAGCGACGGTTCCGGCGATGGTTCCCGCGCCGGGGACAACGCTTCCGGCTGCTGCGCCTGCGCCTGCGCTGGCCCCCATCGATGAAATGGAAAATCCAAGATTTTGCGCCAGTTCCGCCACGTCCTGTTTGGAAATCAATCCGGGGATGAAATCGCCAGTATTCGCGTATTCCTGCGACCTGGCCTTATTGCGTTCTTCAACCCAATTGACAAAGCGGTCGGCAATATCCTGATCCGTGACCGATGCCCCGGATTGCCCCTGAATCCCCTGAATGATTGATGAAATGATATTTTCCGGCGTCGCCGCAAGCGTTTTGGCAAACGCGCCCAGGGTAGTCCCTTTGTTTTCATTGATCTTCTTTTTAGCTCCCGGTGGTTCCGGCGGTTCCGGCGGTTGCGTCGGAAATAATTTTCTGCCCAGGGAAACGGCCAATTCCTCCATGTCTGGATCAATTGGTCCTGTTGTTGTGGCAGGTGAAGGTGCAGCGGTCGCCGGTTTTGCCGGGAACAGGCGCTGTCCGATAGATGATGCCAAGTCTTGAAATTCGCCGGGACGGGATTTAAAGAAGTCGGTGGTGTCCGCCATTTCGGTTTCCTCCTGAGAAATAAAAAAACCCGATCGGCAACAGTGCCGACCGGGTTTGGTTGATATTATTTATTTTGTCCGTAGGGGCGAATAATCATTCGCCCCTGCAAATTCATCCGGGTGATCAATCCGAATGGCATTTTTTACGCAATCCTTCGTGTTAATCAAGGTTTTTTATCGCACATCCTCCATTTCCAAAACGACGCCGACTATTTTATCCCCTGATTTTTCCACCATTACGGGTCCTAGATGGTCGAACACGGCGCTGTAATTGTTCGCCATTGCCTCTTCTCCGTCCTTCAGAAGGGACATCAGAAGCGCATAATATTCACCTTGAATCATGTGCGCCTTGTATAGCAAATTGACGATTGCCCGTATCCGGTCAA
>CAYOPU010000199.1:0-4016 GCA_964405915.1 uncultured Smithella sp.
ATAGATATTGTTGAAATACGCGCACCACATCACGGGCATTGTCGGAGACGGGGAAAATCCTGCCGCCCCGTTCTACTTTAGTCATAAGACCGTATTGTTCGAAAAAGGCAAGCAGTTCGGGACGGAAGAAGCGCGAAAACGCGCTGTACAGAAAACGGCCGTTTGGCCCGTACATGGCAATAAACGCTTTGAGTTCAGCGGTGTTGGTCAGATTACAGCGCGTCTTGCCGCTGACCAGAATCTTTTTGCCCAAGCCGTCCGTTTTTTCCAGCAGCAACACGCGAGCGCCCTGCTGAGCCGCGCGTCCGGCGGCCATCAGCCCCGCCGCGCCGCCGCCGATGACAATGACATCGGCATTTATGCTTTTTTTGTTCTTCATGGAAGTTCTACACCGTTTGGCAACGCTAGCATAAATCGCCGGCGACGGTCAATTAATCAATTGCACGGTTGTTATCTGAGCAGGCCCGTGCTAAGGGACTGCCGATTCCATATACCATGAGAGGTAAAAAAATTTGCCGGTGCCGACCAATTTGATATCGCTGACGACTGCCATTTTCCTGAAGGTTCAGCCGACGACGCATGCCTGCCTGCGGCAATGGAAGGCGCGGGCCCAAGATATTCCAGATCCGGAATTGCGCAGACAGGCGCTGTCCAGCATTGCCGCGAAAACGTTTCACTGCGAGGGCGGAGCTCTTTACGGATTGCTGGCCGGCCGTCATTATCCAGAAGCCATTCAATTTATTGTCGCCTATCAGACCATCAGCGATTACCTCGATAATCTCTGCGATCGCAGCACATCGCAGGATCCGGAAGATTTCCGCGCGCTGCATGAATCCATGCTGCACGCCCTGACGCCGGAAGCGCCGCTTAGCGCGTATTATCGTTTCCGGCGGGAACAAAACGATGGGGGGTATCTTGCCGCACTGGTGCAAACCTGCCAGTTGGTCCTGAGCCGTCTTGACAACTATCAGATGGGCAAGTCGGCTCTTCAGGAATTGGCAGGTGTCTATATTGATCTACAGGTCAACAAGCATGTTCGAAAGGATGAACGCCTGCCGCGTCTGCAGGCGTGGTTTGCCGGGCGCGCAAAAAACCTGCCGGAAATGGCGTGGTATGAATTTGCCGCCTGCGCCGGTTCAACACTGGGAATTTTCTGCATCGTTTCCCAGCTCTTTGATAAGGCGGCAGCGGGGAAACTTATTGACAGCATCATGAACGCTTATTTCCCCTGGGTTCAGGGATTGCACATCCTTTTGGATTATCTGATCGATCAGGAGGAAGACCGCAACGGTCTGGATTTAAATTTCTGCTCCTACTATGGAAACAGCGAACAACTGTTTTGCCGGATCAGTCATTTTTATTATCAGGCGCAAGCGAGCGTTGCGAGCCTGCCCGATGCAAACTTCCATCATTTAATGATCCGCGGCCTCCTGAGCATCTACCTGGCCGATCATAAAGTCGCCAGGCAAAAAGATGTCCAGTCTGTTTCCAGAAAACTTTTGAGACTGGGCGGAAGCGAAGCATTCTTCTTTTATCTGCACTGTTGGATTTACCGCCGTTTGACCTGAGTTCTTGACGCCTGTCTATTTTTCCAAAAGACAAGTGATACATTTTTCTCCGTTGACTGGGGAGTTATTCCCCTCCTCTCTGGTTATAAAAAACGCGGGGAATATCCCTGCAAATATTTCACATATAATTTCATGCAGATCAATAATCAGCATACTGATTCTCCGGTTGGCACACTCGTTGCAACATGAAACGCAGAAATGATCGGGAGATCGCTATTCAATGAAAAAAACTTTGGTTTGCATTACAGGTATAATTTGTCTTTTGGCTGCGTTAGCTTTTGCCGCCGATAAACCTGTAACAGATGCAAAACAAGGCAATGTATTGAAAACGGCTGCTGTCAAAACGGCTAAAATGAACGCCAGGGGTAAAGTTGTAGAAATTTCAGACACGACCATCAAGATCGAAAGAAGTATTAAAGGCAATGCGGAGATCATGGAGTTTGCCCTGGAAAATCCGGCGCAAGATGTCGCAGTGAACGATTACGTAAAAATTATTTACAGCGTTAAAGACGGAAAGTTGACGGCATTCAGGGTAGCCAAGCCGGAAACAGTGAAAAAATCCGGTAAAAGTGGAGTAAAGCAATCAAAAGAGAAACCGGCATCGGCTGCGAAGTAATCCGCAGGATGCCTTTCTGTAGGTGGAGTCCCTTAAAATTTAAGGGTTAATCAAAAACTGTTAACAAGGAGGATTTTAAGATGAAGCGTGTAGTATTGTTAGTTGTTGCATTGGTTTTCGCGTTTTCGATGTCAGTCGTTGCAGCCGAAAAGGCCGCCGCACCCGTAGCTCCCGCCGATAAGGCCGTAGCAACCGATAAGGCGCCGGATGCCGACAAGAAAGTAGATGCAAAGAAAGACGCAAAGAAGGGCGCAAAGAAGGGCGCAAAGAAGGGCGCAAAGAAGGGCGCAAAGAAAGCCGACAAGAAGGCTGATGAGAAGAAGGCTGAAGAAGCCCCCGCAGCTCCGGCAGCAAAATAAGTTATCGCAACTTATGAAATGCACAAAAAGGGATGAGTGAAAACTCATCCCTTTTTTATGCGTCTGAGCGTAGAAAAACCACGCTGGCTTGAACAAAGTCATCGTGGTTTATTTTAGTTCTTTCTGCTATAAACTCTCCCCTATGCTAAAAACAATGCTGACAAAAATTATCGATTACAACAGTAATTTGACCGTCCGGGTCAGGCTTGTCGCACTTACGGTAACCGGTCTTGCGGCAGCCATGGCCATCTGGGGTGTCATTCATATGACCGCTCTAGACAGAATCCTGGTTGATCAGCAGGTGAAAAGACTGGAGGGTGTCGCCGAAACCGTCAGCACATTTTATCAGCATTTCCCGACCAAACGAGGCATTGCCACCCTTGATTCGGCGCTGAAAGATCATATCCAGACGGATGTGCGTCTGGCCCGGATCGATATATTTGACACAAAACACAACAATGTCAATTATGTTGCCGGCGCCAGCCGCGTTCAGTATGAATGGCCGGATAATCTTGTGGCCGAGGTCAGCACAAAAGGAAAATCTCGTTACGTCAAGCTGGAAACGGAGACAGGACCGTCGCTGGGGCTGCTCTATCCCGTTTCCGGAGAAACCAGGGATTCTCATATTGTTGTCGGTATTATTGCTTTTTCAAAGACAAACTCGGAAATTATGAGCCGCGCCCGGCAATTGTTGTTTTTCAGCAGCGCCGGACTTTTACTGGCTATCCTTTTACTATTAGGACTCAGCTATGGCTGGATGATCGGACGGCCACTCAAAACGATTATCGGAACCATTGATGAATTTCAAAAAGGGCGATATGTGGAACGCATTCCCATCGTTCGAGAAGATGAATGGGGACAGTTGGCCGATCACTTCAATCAGATGGCCGACGAAATTCAAAATGTCATGGCCCGGAATCTTGATCTGACCAGCCATCTGGAAGATCGCGTACGGGAAGAGACACTCCATGTCGTTCAACTGCAAAAACAGGTTGATGATCTGAAGCAATTGACTGCCCTGGGGCACTTAACGGCCAATCTGGCCCATGATTTAGGCACGCCGCTTCATTCCATCGCGGGGCTTGCCAGACTGCTGCTGGAGCGGGAAGGCTGGCCGACGGATGTCGCGCACAAGCTGAATTTAATTGTTGAACAAACTCAGAGGCTGGACAATGTTATTCAAAATGTGCGCAAGGCCACGCGCCTTCCGGAACCTCATTTTGAATTAATGACGGTGCATAAAATATTAAGCGAAACCCTGCCGCTGGTTGAACCTCTGACACAACAAAACCATGTGACCATCGATGTGCGGATTGAGCGCTCTGCCGCGTCTTTATACGTTGATCGCTACCGGATTCAGACAGCGCTCTTGAATATCATCCAAAATTCCATTGACGCCATGCCGGGCGGCGGAAAAATCACGATATCCGCCGAAGATGACGGTGCGGCAAAAACAATCAAAATTTCCATTGC
>CAYOPU010000200.1:0-4009 GCA_964405915.1 uncultured Smithella sp.
CCGGGTTTTCCGATTTAAAATCAGGATAGCGGGCGCCCAGTCCCACGGCCAGCGCGACAACGGCGGGGACAAGGCACAATATCGTCACAACGGATAACACCATCATAAACGGCGTCACCCCCAGCAGGATATTGGAAACCACAATCAGGATTTCGGACAGAATCAAGAGCGGGATGTAATAGAGAAAAAACTTGATCCAGAGGAATGTTTTCATCGAGACAGGCGCTGATTGAATAATCCAGAACGCTTCGCCTTCCATGCTGACCGCCGGAAAAACAAAGCGGGCGGCGATGGCCGAAAGCACAAAAGCGGCCAGCCCTACATTCAAAAAAGAAAAAACATTCTGGAGATAGACCGTTTTCATGGGTGATTTATCCAGCGGCAGGACGGAAAAATTGTAAAGATAAACCACAATCAGCGCACAGATTAAAAAAAGCTGCGGCCATTGCGTGGAATCGCGGAAAAAAGAGCGGATTTCCTTAACGGCAAACGCTTTCGCCGGACGCGACAAAAAATTCAACAGGCTTTCCCAATTGCGTCCGTTTAATTTAACCGGCGCAAAAAGCCTTTTGGCCGTTGTCTGAGCGCGGGAGAAGCCCCGAAAGTAGATGGCACGGGCGGCCATTTCATTAAAAAAAACCAGGGAGAAAACACAACTGGCCGAAAGCGCCAGATTCAATAATGCATCACCCCATTCCCTTCTCAAGGCAAGACGCACCGCATCGGTAATCCAGGTGGTGGGCAGGTACGGCAGGCTGAGCGCCTGCATGGAATTCAAATAAAGGACAACCGACGCAAAACTATCCGGATTCACAAGCTGTTCCGGCCGAATCAGCCTCATGACAACAATCAGCAAAATCGCCAGCAGCACACCCATCACCACGAAAAGGGTGCGGATCTTTCCCGCGGGAAGCATCGCCGCGCCCAGCAGCACCAGAAGACTGCTGACGGCCGAGGCCATCAGACACAGGCAAAGAATCGCCACCATCGCCACCAGGTAAAAAACAATGCCGGCGTGATAAACCAGACCGTATGACAAAAAAACAGGAAGGCTGAAAGCCACCACCATCCAGGAAGAATCAAAGGCGGCAATGAGCCAGCGTGAAAGAAAAATTTCCATGATCGACACCGGCATGGCATGCAGCAATGACAAATCGCGGCTCAAATACAAGTGAGACAGGCTGTTGATGATGCCGCTGAAAAGCAGAAGCGTGAAAAAGGTGATAATCAGCATGGAAAGAAGTTTCACGGCCAGGATGTCGCCAAAATCCTGCACGCTTTGAAAATAGGTCAAAACACGGTAAACGATTAAAAAGGTGCCTGTCCAGAAAACCAGGCCGATCACGGAGAACAGGTAAAGCCTTGTCCGGTTGCTGTTCTGACGGTCCGGCCTTAATCCGTTCCGGGCGGAAAGCAGGCGCGGTCTCAATAAAGTGAGCGCGGCATTCTTCATACAAATCCTAGTATCTTGTCACATGATCTTCCGCCAGCCCGAAAACATCCTTCATGGCATGCTGGACGCCCCGGTCGTCCCGAAACGCGCCACTGTACAGGCCGAAAGGCTGATGAAAGTCGGAACGGATCATGCCGGCGTTGATGCTCTGCGCCCGTTCGCCCAAAGGAACAAAAGACAAATCCAACAATCCGTCTGTTGTGTGTATCTTCCAGGGTTTCAAGACGTCATCATACTCAAATCGCGCGGCCTTCAGGCAGGAAATCTTCCCGTCCAGCCAGAAACAGTTTTCATTGTAATCTTCATCATCGGCAATCATATTGCGGCAGAGATTGAAAGCCAGAAGTTTTCCGTCTGTACGGTAACCGGCGGCTGTGGCCCACTTCCAGAAGGCAAAATAGGGATAATATGTTTTTTGTTCATCGATCAGGGCAATGCAGGCATTGCGTTCCAGCACCAGTTCCCGCGAGCCCAGCCTGATCCTGCCCGATGCCGGCACAGCCGCTTTGTGCGTATAAAACGGACGTACCGGCGTTATCGGGGAGACCTGAACCAGCGGTTCGAAAACAGTCAGATCTTCATGAACCATGATTTCGCCTTGCACGGATGGACGGTTTTTGCCCTCTTCAATGTCCATGAAAATCCGGTGAAATCCCTGATCCAGGTTGTTTTCAAAACGCAGGCGGTAACCTTTGGCGTCAAAACGACAGGCATCGGCATAAGGCTGTGCGGCCACGTGTATCGATTTTCCATGCGTTTGACGATTGTGTTCAAACCGGGTGTTTTTCATCCGATCATAAGCATAGAAGAAAGAAGCGCCCAAAAACTTGGCGTCAAAAATGACCATACCGAAATAATAAGCCTGTGTAATAATACCGAAATGCTGCCATTCCTTGAGACGGAAGCGCTTCCAGAACCCGGGCACGGGAAAAGTATACAGCGGCGCATCCAGAATATTGGCATTCCGAAATGGCGTGCGGTAGGCGCCGAAATTGATCGATCCGTTCTTCTCCACCATTTGTAAAGGGGATATCTGCACATTTCTCACAAGGTTAATCTCCGGCGGCGGACAATCCTTATTGCAGAACTTTGGCCAGTTTGGGGAAATTTTCATCCAGTGCGGCATTCCATTTATCAACCATTGTTTTCGCGCTTTCCAGCAGCGCCGAACTGTCGCCTTCGATAACAATGGAAAGGATTTTGTCGCCCTGCGCAATGGCGTTGACAATGTCCTGATCCGCGTCACTGACCACCTCGCCAAATACCGTGTGTTTGCCGTCGAGCCAGGGCGTAGGGATGTGGGTGATGAAAAACTGACTGCCGTTGGTTTGAGGTCCGGCGTTGGCCATGGATAAGATGCCCGGCTTGCTGTGGCGCAGCTCTTTGACAAACTCGTCCGCGAACTTATAACCGGGGCCGCCGCGTCCGTCGCCCGCGGGACAGCCTCCCTGAATCATAAAGTCGGGAATGACGCGATGAAATTTCAGATCGTTGTAATAGCCGCGCCGCGCCAGGTTGACAAAATTGCTGACCGTCACGGGCGTCTGATCGGCAAATAATTTCAGATGGATGGACCCTTTGCTGGTTTCAATGACTGCGATAAGTTTATCTTTCATGCTGGTCTCCTTTAAAAATGAAAATTTCAACTCTGCGGTTTTTTTGCCGCCCTTGCGCCGTCGCGTTGCCGGCAACCGGTTTTCCGGAACTATAACCCACAGCGGTAATACGGGAAGCATCCGCCTGGAACCGGTCGATCAAATATTGCCTTACCATATCGGCGCGCTCCCGGGAAAGCCTTATATTTCTTTCCGGCTCATGATAGATATCAACATCATCGGTATGACCGCTCACGACAACGCGGGTTTCGGGATAGGCTTTCATCACATCGGCCGCTTTTCTTAATTCGTCATGATACTTTTTCCGGATCACGGCTTTCTTCGTATCGAATCTTACCACAAACGTTACAGAAATTTTCTCCTGCTTTGTTTCAGCAACAGCGGAAACGGCATCCTTGGGAGCAGGCGTCGGCGTTTGAGCAGACGAAGCCTCCCGGACGGATAACGCCGGCGCCGCAGCAGACGGCGTCCGGGTGGACGCTAAAGCAGCCGCAGCAGGCGGCCGGGCGCTCTGATACGCAACGCACTGAATTTCTCCGACATCGGTAATCGCTTCTTCCGTCTTGGGGAAGGTGACGGAAAATCCGCATTGGCCGCCGTCATATTCCACCGTGGCCCGGTATGTCCCCGGCAAAATCGTATTTCCGCCGGATTTTATCCGTTCCGCAATCGCGCGGCAGCTCTGATTGTCGGTAACGGCGGCGCCTCCGTCAGTCTCCTGAGGCAGGCTGTTTTCCAGATAAAATTCCCCGCCTTTTCCCGTGGGAGACGTCAAACTCTTTTCGCCGACTTTCATGGATATTTCGATAAATTCCAGCGGCGTTTTCCTGCCTTCTTTTTCCACAACCAGTTTCCCCGTAAGCGCCCGCGTCTGCTGCGCGTCGAAGTAAACACAGGAACCGCTCCATAACGAGGGAGAAAGCGACTTGTTCACGTCGGA
>CAYOPU010000201.1:0-3991 GCA_964405915.1 uncultured Smithella sp.
AATTTTTTTTCGTTCGGTCAAATTTTTTTTCGTTTTTTCATCTTCCTCGCGCGTAATCCTTCTCGTGTTTTGTGGCCTGTTCCTTTTGTTGTTCTTTCCCTTCCTGCAGGCCCTTTTCCTGTTCCTTTTTCCGGCTTTCCGGCGTGTCGATCGTCGATGCTTTGATCTGTTCTTGCCTCATGGATGCAAAGTAACCTTCCTTGTCCGTTGTGATTATTTTCACTTCGGTTTTGCCTCGGGTTACATTCGTATATTCTTTGTTGAAATCCGTTTTATCCCCGGCAACCGATATGACTTTTTCCGTCGTTAACCCTTGGGCTTTATGCGATGTCGTCGCATATCCATAATCGATGTAATTATACTGCCCGCCCCTGATATTTCTTTTCTCTCCATCCTTTCCCTCCAGCGTCATATTTCCTTTACTGTCAATAGAATTTACGATCCACATTTGGCCGTTTTTGACGTCCAATCCTTTATCATTTTTTGTCGTCATCACCTTATCTCCGACCGCCACAGACATTTCCCTTTCGTGATAAACCGCAAAATCTTTTCCGTGTTTTCGGCAATCAACCTGATAGGTTTTTCCTTTCATATCGGCAAGGGTAATGGTGTTATTTTTATAATCTACGGCCTTGACGGAATACTCGTTTCCCTTCTCCCGATTGCCAATAGATTTGCTTACCTCTGAGGACGTAATCACTTTATCGCCGACCTGATAATTGTACGCGTATCGCTTCGCCTCTGCCCCAAGATTTTTGGATTCCCTTGCTGTTAATTTGTGTTCGTCTTTGCCCACTATTCCCCTGTCGCGAAGGTCAGTGCGGAGAGCATTATTGAGATCGGATTTTTCTTTGTTTGTGCTGACGCACACATGGGTAGATTGGTAGTTTCCTTTCGCATATTCCGCCCTCACTGCGTCGGTTTTGTTGCGCTCTCTGACCTCCGTAGTGTTGGCCCGTAGGTATCCTTCCGCCTTCGCAAATTGTTTCTCGGATAATGCCTTGACCGCCTCGCGGTACTCGCCTTTGTTCTGCCGTATAGATTCATTCATTCTGGTTGTTGCCATGCCGTTTTTTTGCAGGTCGGAAAAGATTTTACCGGCGCTGACTGCTGTGTGTTGTTTAACATCCCCGACCAGCACAACCCGCGAACCAATCTCTTGTGCCACGCCTAAAAGCTTCGACATTTGTTTGCTCCCAACCATGGAGGTTTCATCGACCAATATGGTTGCTTTTCCCCGTTGCAAAGTATTTTCCGGAGCTGCATATTCTTTAGTCGTGGACAGCTTGCCCCATGCCGTGCCGGGAAGAAAATCGCGGTGGACCGTGTGGGTTATTTTGCCTTCTTTGTCGCGGGTATATACGTCTATTTTATTGCTTAAAGAATTGCCCAAAATACCCTTACCCTTGCTGACAATAATCTGGGTCCCGTTCTCCCCGTGGAAGCACCTTTCGCTTACGGGTTGGCCTGCGATTTTGCTCATGAACTCAAGGTACTCTGATTGCCCCGTTTGCTTTCCGATGATGGCCTTCTTGCTCCAGTCCTTCGAGTCAAATTTACTGGCTAGGGCACTATATGCCTTGTCTTGCTTGGTCTTGTTTTCCACGACCTTGATGTCCCCTCGTTCGTAGGCACCGAGGAAGGAATCTATCGTCCTTCCGTTGCCGAGCGTTTTCGCCATTTCATCTGCGGCCTTTCCAGTGGGCGCAAGGCCAATGACGGTATGTCCGGCCTTCCGCAGCTCGCCTCCCGCAACCGCAAAACTGGTAGTCTTTCCAGCCCCGGCATCGCCCTGTATGCCGATCACCCTGTCAGTCGTCTTCAGTACGGCCCTGATTGCATCTTGCTGCCCGGCTGTCATCTTATAGCCCGCCTGTTTTTCGTGATCCGCGATTGCTTTATCAATTTCCTTATTGCTGGAAATCGACTTAACAGTGCCTTTTGCTTCCCGAACGTGATTGACTATTCCGCGTTCGATTTTTTGCATTTCGGAGGTAGTAACTTGCCCGTGTCCGATGTCCCGAAAGTATCCCTCATCCCGGAGTTTTCCATAAGCCTTGTCGAGGTCCTTGCTGCTGATGGCTCGTTCCCCCCTGGTGGCGCCGGCAAGGGATAATCGGGCCGCAGTGGCATATAAATCAGTTTTGCTTATTGTGGATTGGTTTTCGTGTTTAATTTCAGCTGCTTGTCGTAGATAATTTTCCACTTTTTCTTCGCTGACCGCTTTGCTTTTAACCATGGCGTTTTTGATTGATTCCCGCATTTCTTCCCGGCTTGCACCAGCCTCTCGCCATGTCGCATCATCCCGCTTCATTTGGTCCTCTCGATTCAGGACCGTTTTCGCGGGGCGGCATTCCTTTGCGGCTATTTCCCGGAGTTCCGCGTCACTCGCACGGGGGTATTTTTCGCGCAACTGATTGACTTTATTGTCAATGGCCTTTTGGCCGTTCGAAAAAGATTTTTCCCAGTTTTCGGAGATGCCGGAAAGCCGGAAGTTGCCGTGCTGGTCCGTCATTTCCACGCCGTAGCCCCGCTCTTGCAGAGCCTGCGCCATGGCGGATTTGTATATTTGGTCAATATTTTTCTGTTCGCGATAGATTTCTTTCGGGTTCAGAGCGGTTAATTTTCCGTCGGAACCTCTTTCTACTGAATTAAGGATAACGCTATGGGTGTGCAAGTTATCGTCGCCGTACCGGCTGTGAGAATGCTCATAGCTGGCAATTGCAAGCCCTGTAGCAGGCACGTCCTCCTTGCCTGCTTTGCCGAATCGGGTCCACGCAACATTTTGCTCAATGTGCTTGTTGGCTGCCTCGACGCCTGCTCGGTGGGCGTCCTGCATGTCCTGCCGCATACGGGCGTCACCCTGTCCGTATGCCAGGGACACGGATTTCGGTGCAGAATAGGAAATATTAATTCCGATCCGGTCCTTGCCGACTGCTTCATCTGCTCGACGAGCAAGGTCTGCCTCCGGCGCCAATGGGTTTTCCTTGCGCATCTCATCAATTTTATTGGCAACTTTGGCATCACGCATTTCCTTGAGTTTTTCTGGATCGCGCCCCGCAAACCGATCTACGTCATCGCGGGAGACGGGTCCGGAGAGCCCCATTTTCTCGGCCAACGCCCCACTCCAATGCGACGGGGCCTGCCCTCCCTCTTGAAAATACTCTGTGGCCTGCCCCCCGCTCTCCTGATGAAAATACCCAGAATCGGTGACAACAGATAATCCTACCATATAGTTTTGTTCTCCTTCCTCTGCGCGTGTGCGTCCGCATGTGTTTATAATTATATTACTTCCGAGGGGTTCGCGGGGGGGCGGCATGCGGAGTTCGTTATGACGAAAGGGAAACGCAGGCGTCGTATTCGGGTTCGCGGGGGGAAAAAAGTAATACTATATCAAGGCCGGGCTTTTCACCCGGTCGCCTTTCCTCCCTCCAGCGCCGGGGCCAAATAACCCCGGCGCATTATTTTTGTTCGATGCACCGAACTCAAAAAAGGGGGACAGTAAAGTACCGATTAATTGTTACGTGGGCACATACAAAGCCTCGGAACTTAACAGAGATGGTATCCAGCTCCGGTGTTTTGGTGGATGGAAAGCATTCTTCCATGTCGTTTCATTAAAATGTAACGGTTAAGAAGTGGTAATATTTGTAAATGCTCGCAATATTCACAAAAACTTGCAAAATCTTGCGAAAACTTGCGAAAACTTGCGAAAACTTGCGAATGCTTGCAACGATACCCCTTGGTTACTAGGTCGCAAGGCGGTCCATCGTTGCAAGTTATAATTTTTCTTTCATTTTCTTTCATATTTTCATTTTTTTTCATTTTTTTGCGTTTTTAGTATTTCAATGATTAATTGAAAGGCAAGCAGTAAAAGGTCTTTCTCTCGGTGCTTTTTTTCGCCAGAGGGAAGTTCGACGCGCCGAACCCAAACCGCGTGGGGGGGGGTAGTGCAAGATTTGGGGTAGTGCAAGAAATCGTCGAAAGGTAGTGC
>CAYOPU010000202.1:0-3956 GCA_964405915.1 uncultured Smithella sp.
GCGGCCCGGAACGGGATGACGATGAATGTTTATCCTGTTCAGGAAAAAGGAATCGTGCTTGACGGCTGGTGGAAAAATAACACCGGCAGGGAAGCGGTGCTGAGCGAGTGGCAAAAGACCATCTGGTATCTCCTGAAATATTGATATGATCATCAATAATGTTCGTCGGCTTTCACCTTGCCTTTAAACAGACGGTAAACAAATATCGTATAACCGATGACGATCGGCATCCCGATAAGCCCGATGACAGCCATTACCTGCAGTGTGTAAAGCCCGGTCGAGCTGTTGTAGATCGTCAGGCTGAAAGCCGGATCGTTGGAAGCGGTAATCAGATTGGGAAACTGGGCTGCACCCGCCGCCAGAAACAGGCCGATAAACGAAAAAGACGATTCCCAAAACGGGGCGGCATCATTTTTCCTGCCGGAAGAAAAAAATAATCCGGCAAGCCCCGCAAACGTCAGGACGATCGCTGCGTAAAACAAAGCGTTTCCGGACAGACGCGGAAAGGTAACGGCCAGCACAATAAAATAAATGATGGCCGCGGCGGCATTGACCCACATTAAAATCCGCACGGCTTGAAAAGAACGATTCCGCAATTCCCCTTCCGTCTTCAAAACCGCCCAGGACGCACCCTGCAGCAGGACGGCGGCAAGCCCGGTGATGCCGAAAAGCAAAGGCACGGGGCGAAGCAGCGTGAAAAAGTTTCCGGTATATTCCATCCTGCCGTCCAGCGGAACGCCATAGATCACATTGCCCAGCGCCACGCCGAACAACAGGGCCGCCAGAGCGCTTCCGCCGGCCAGCGCTTTTTCCCACCAACCTACGCGCACCGGATCATTGGCCCGGAATTCCATCGAGACAGCCCGAAAAATCAGCGCCAGCAATACCAGCATCATCGCCAGATAAAAACCCGAGAATGCCGTGGCATACGCATGGGGAAAAGCCGCAAATAACGCGCCGCCGCCGGTAATCAGCCAAACTTCATTGCCGTCCCAAACCGGCCCGATGGATGCGATCAGCGTGTCTTTTTCTTCTTTCCCGACACCCAGAAACGGCAGCAGAACGGCAATGCCCAAGTCAAAGCCGTCCAACAGCGCATAACCGAGCAGTAATATAAAAATCAGCACAAACCACAGGATTTGAAAATTTTGAATGTTTTCCATCTCAGATCTCCCTCAAGCCTGATCGGTCGCCACCTGACCAAACCTCCCGCAAGCAATTAGTTATAAGTGATGATCTCTCCACTATCCACCATCCACTATCCACCATCCACTACTCCCCCGCCGGCCCCTGTTTGACGATTTTCACAAACAGCCCGACAAACATCACAAACAACAGCAGGTAAACCAGACCAAACATGACCAGACTAAAGGCGATTTCTCCGGCCGAGACCACAACCGACGAGGCTTTGGCGGTTTTCATCAGGCCCTGAATAATCCAGGGCTGGCGGCCAACCTCCGCGGTAATCCAGCCGGTTTCATGCGCCAGATGCGGCAGCGGAATCAGCAAGGGCAGCCAGAAAAGATACCACTTTGCGGTATAAAGTTTTCCCGTCCACAAAAGCCAGGCGCCCAGAAGCCCCAGTCCGATGAACATCATGCCCAGCGACACCATGATGTGATAAGCCTGAAACACCAGATTCACCGGCGGTCGGTCTTCCCTGGAAACCTCCTTCAGGCCTTTGATTTCCGAGTTAAAATCAAAGTTATATAAAAAGCTTAACCCCTTGGGGATATAAATGCCGTAGGTTTTTTCATTGTCCTCATCAACATATCCGAGAATATAAACATTTGCGCCCCGGGCTGTCTCGAAATGCCCTTCCATCGCCGCCGCCTTGACGGGTTGAAAGTTGATCACCTGAATCGCATGGCCGTGCGCCGCACCCAACTGCAAAAGCGGTGTGATCGCAAAAAGAATGACGCCCAGTTTCAGCATCGTCCGGGCGGTTTCGCCATGCAGGCCCTTATGCACATAGTAGCCGGCAATACCACACACCATAACGGCGCCGGTAATCCAGGTGGCCAAAACGGTGTGCAGAAACCGGGCAACGGTGGAGGGATTAAAGACGGCTGCGCCAAAATCGGTCAGAACAATCTTCCCGGCGGCGGTCACTTCATATCCGGCCGGCGTCTGCATCCACGAATTGGCCACAATAATCCAGAAGGCGGACAAATGGCCGCCGACAAAAACAAGCAGGGCGGAAAGCCAGTAAATTTTGGGTGATACTTTTTTCCTGCCGAAAATCAGCACGCCGACAAAAACGGACTCCAGAAAAAAAGCAATCACGCCTTCGGCGGCCAGGATCGGCCCGAAGATATCGCCGACCGTGCGCGAATATTGCGACCAGTTGGTGCCGAAAGAGAATTCCATGACAATGCCGGTAGCCGCACCGATCACAAAAATCAGACCCAGCAATCGAGCCAGAAAATCCGTGATCCGCCGATACACGTCGTCTTTCTTCACAAGATGCAGCGTTTCGGAAATCAGAATGACCAGGGCGGTGCCCAGCGTCATAGCCGGGAAGAGAAAATGGAATCCGATGGTAAAGGCGAATTGCATGCGGGCAAGAAGTAACGCGTCCATACTGCCTCCATGATTAAAGTGAAAGCAGAATACAGAATTGTTTTGTTTATTTCAATTGTTATTATTCAAGATAAGATATCGGGGTATCGGGCATCACGTTCCCCGTCCAGAGATAATTTCCGTCGACGCTTTGCTGACTGCACATTTCGCCATTTTACCTTGAAATACCACACAAAGAGTTTGATTTTTCAAGGTAAAAATCAGTATGTAACAACATTTCTAGCACACGCATGTCGGCGCGGAGCTTGATCTCTTCTGGCAAAGTCGCGGCAAAAACTGGGGATCTGATGCAGATAGTAGGGCGCATTCCCCGAATGCGCCGAATATTAAATTGTTTGCGGCGCAATCAGGGATAACCTGATCACCTGAAGGTGACGCGAGATCACGCGCCGCGTCCTACACGCTGCGGGCTTTGCTGATGCGGTTCCAGACAAGACGGCAGACGGCGCGATAGACTTCCTTGCGTTCCTCTTCGGTAAGATCGAGCGCGTCAAAAACTATTTTATCCAATTCCGCGCGATCCGGTAGCGGGCTGGGTTCCTGATCTTCAATCGGTATTTTTGAATGCGGATCAAGCCCGCATTCTCCAAATACAGACAATGGTTTTCTTTTCCCCATGTGCTCTAGTTTTTCAATTAAATAATCTTCATTAACATCAATGATGCTAGGATTAACAATAAACACCTGGTTAGCATCCCTGGCTTCAAATTTCAAAGCACCCTGTCCTAGGCCAGAACGTCCGAGGAGCATAACAACAAATATTTGTATTGTTGAATTCAATGTTAGTGCTAACCTATTTATAATCTGTTTGTCCTTGGGTAAAATTCGATGGAAACATCTATCGCTAACAATTTCTCGCTCAGCGTAGGGGCAATAGAAACGATTATTAGCAACATACTGCATGAATAACCTTGCCTTTACAATGTTGTTTTCTGGTATTGAGTACCAATATTTTCTATTTTTTACACTTTCAACTATTGGCCATGGAATACCAGCTTCTGTTTTCTGTCTTTTCCTCGTTTTCTGTTTTTCACCCCATAAAACATAGTCTAAAACATGCGAAGGTAAATCTTTCTGGGCAATTGGTGGAATACTTAAAACATAATGGGTTCCATTGCTTTCTAGCTTCAGACAATCAATATCATCGGAGCTCCTAATCAAGGGCAATAAAAACTTCTTATCAATTTTCAGTTCTCTTGCGCGATTATTATCTAAATAAAAAAAATCGTTAATGCCAGCATAACATCCGGGAATAACTTTGGCTATTTCCTCTAATCTGACCAGTTTGTCTTTACCTTTTTCCAGTATGGTAAAGAAAATATCCGGCGCACGGAGATATTTGCCGCCCCATTTATCGCCGATATATTTTCCCG
>CAYOPU010000203.1:0-3839 GCA_964405915.1 uncultured Smithella sp.
CAGATCCGGGTCCTTTGCCATGAGAGACCAGTCCTTAAACCCCTTTTCCATAGCCTGTTTCAAGAAGCCGATGGCCTCTGCTTTCTTGTTCTGCTTGGCGTAAACACAGGCCAGGTTGTAATATGCGCCTGCACCGTCTGGACGAAGAACCACGATCTTCTGCAGATAAATGACGGCCTGACTGTATTCTCCTGTGGCAGCATGAAGTACGGCAAGATTATTCAGGGTGAGGATGGATGTGTTCTGAACCGCCAATGCCTTCTCATAGCTTTCCCTCGCTCTGACCATATCACCCTTGGTGCGATACAGATTTCCCAGCTGGTTAAGTAGCTCTATATTTTCAGGAGCATTTTCCAATGCGCCTTTTGTCTTGGCAATGGTTTCGTCAATCTTTGACTTCAAGGACGCAACACCTTCCAGCTTCTCCCTGGCATCGTTCATGTCGGGTTGCAACTTGAGGGCCTGATTCAAATGCCAGACCGCCTTGTCGAAGGAGCCTTTCCGGATCAGGGCTGTCCCCATGTTGTTGTGGCTTTTCGCATTATCCGGATTCAGCTGGATGGCTATGCCGTATTCCGCCATGGCCTCGTCGAGGTCACCCTGTTTATACAGGACATTCCCTATGTTGATATGTGGATCGTCATAGTCGGGTTTCTTCTCCAGCGCCATGGCAAAGGACTTCATGGCCTCATCTGTTTTGCCCTGTTCCGCCAGGGCGATTCCCATGTAATTATAAGTTGGCGCGAAATCCGGCTTGATCCGGATCGCCTTATTCAGCACTTCCACCGCCTTGTCATAGTTGCCCATGTTCCTGAGAACATAAGAAACGATACCATACGCTTCCATGTCATTGGGTTTCAGGCGGATGGCCGCGTAATAGCTCTGGAGCGATTCTTCCAGTTTCCCCTGTTTTTCCAGGGCATTCCCCATGTTCATGTAAGCCTTGGGATTGGGCATGATTTTCAAGGACTCTGCAGCATGCCTCAAGGCATTATTGTAATCCTTTTTTTTATTGTAGGACAGGGCAAGGTTGCTATGGGCAACATGGTTGTCTGACGTGACGGCAGCCGTATGCTTAAAGAGGGTGATGTTGTTTTGCCAGTAACCGAGCTGGTGCCACGTTATCGCAAAGAGAGTGATGAGAACGACCGCGGCGGCGGAAACTGTCAATATTTTAAAGGCAGGCCACTTTTCGCAAAGATCGGCAGCCCCCCAGGCAACAATAATAAACAGGCCAACAAAGGGAATATATGCCCAGCGGTCAGCCATTTCAGGCCAGAGCCCTCCCTGTATGAGACCACTAACAGGCATAAGTGTGCCGAGAAACCATAGCCATCCGGTGATGACATAAGGGTATTTCTTCCTTGTTGAAATGGCGAAGATTGTGATGGCCGTCAGTATCATTGATCCGGCAAAAACATGTAATGTGGGAATGAAGGATGGAAATGGGTAATAGATGGCTAGGTTAAAGGGGAAAAGCATCTTTCCGATATAGGCCGGGAAGGTGACCGCAATATTTTCAAGGCGCAAGCTCATGGGAATTTGGGCCGTAGTGATGATAAAATTGGCAGAGTCGAGAGAGGCGGAGGCGATGAAAATCACGATCACGGAAAGGGCCAGCATGGGAATCTTTTCCCAGAGGACGCGGGAAGAGGGTAAATTTTGTATGGCAATGGGTGTGGGCACGCCCGGGCGTAAGTCAGCCTTGACGGATAGTGCGATGCGTCCCAGGGGCCAATAGTCCATCAGGAGCAGGACGCAGGGCAGGGTCACAAGCATGGGTTTAACCATAAGACCCAGGGCGAAAACCGTCACCATTAACAAATAGCGCGAGATAACTATTTTTTTCGTGTAGTACAAATAGGATATCATCGTCAGGAGCCAGAACAAAGTGCTCAAAAGGTTCTTTCTCTCAGCGACCCAGGCCACGGTGTCCACGTTGACGGGGTGGAGGGCAAACAGGGATGCAACGAAAGCGCTTCTCCAAAGGCTCCCCGTCATCAGTCGCAGCATAACAAATAACATGATTGCGTTAATAATATGGAATAATACATTGACAAGATGATGGGCCGCTGAGTTCAAACCAAATAAATGATAATCTATAATATGGGAGCCCCATACAAGAGGGTGCCAATAAAACCCTTCTTCGTTGTTAAAGCTGAATGCCCACTTGATACTTTCGGCGGTGAAACCCTTTTTGATGTGCACGTTTTCCGTAACGTACAATCCGTCATCAAAGGCGATGAATTCGTGATTGCTTACCTGCCAGTACACGGCAGCAATGGACAGTATAATAAATGCACAGATGATCCACGTGCCGTTATTTTTAACAAAATCAATTCTCGGGTTGTTCATAGCTGGTCGTCTTTTCTCGATAAAAGTTTTCAATGGCAGTCATTTGCCGATTCATGATCGTCAGGTCCTGCACCTTTTTTGGGTAACGGTTGCTGACGTTTTCGGATAGATGTCTCTAAGCCGGATAACGTAACAGGGATCTATTCGAAGATACACCGTCGAATACACAGAAACGCGGATATCGCTATCCAAAAAGATCCTGGATGATATATTTGCCAATCTCGACGCAGTGCAGCGCAGGTCCGTCTCAAGAATCGTTTTAGCAAAGCCTGCGCAGGGAATGCCTTGCCGGGGCAAGGGCATTCCTACTGGATTTCGATCTCGTATGTCATAAACTCCGCTCCCGCTTTTACCTGCCTCAGGGCCAGGGCGCGGAGGTGGTTCGCGCCGATAAACTGGAAACTTGTTCCCTTCAGGAATCCCTGGAAAGTATTCCGGGCAGCGTGTCCATCGACGCAGATAAGCCATTGCCCGGACCGTTCTGCCATATAGACCAGGTGCCGCGAATCCGGGCTCCAGGCAGGGTTCGCCACCGACGCGTAGGCCGGCCCTTCCTTGCCGTCCGTCACAACCAGCCAGATATTCTCTTTCTGGGCCAGATAAGAGATATGCCTGCCGTCCGGACTGAACAGCGGCGTGGAGACGGCGTTGTAGGCCTTCTCTTCCCGTCCGTCCATGACGACAAACCACTTGTCGCCCCTTTGCGCCGCGAAAGCGATGTGACGGGAATCGGGACTGAAAACAGCCATCGATGCGACATCGTAGGGCCCCTTCACCTGGCCGTCCACCACCATGAAATGCTGCTTCCCCTTGCGGACATTGTAAGCGACACGATTTGAATCCGCGCTGTAGCTCAAAACAAAAATCTCATCCCACGCCGCCCCTTCCCGGCCATCTGTTATCATGAACCATTTCTCACCCCGGACCACAACCTGGCTCAGGTGCTTCCCGTCCGGGCTGAAAACGGGAATACCCACACCGTCGTAGGCCGCCGTTCCTTCTTTGCCGTCCATGACGATCCGCCACTTGCCGCCTTTTTGAACTGCATAATAAAGGTGCTGGGAGTCGGGACTGAACATAAACACGCCGGTGGCGTCATAGGCGACGCCCTCCCTGCCATCTGCAACCATCATCCATTTTCCGGCGCGGTTTGCCGTATAGGCAAACCGGCGGGTATCGGGGCTGAAGAGGGGTGGGGTCACTTTATCATAGGCTGCGCCTTCCTTGCCGTCCACAACCACAACCTGCTGTTTCTTTTTTATGACCACGGCAGCCCAACGCGTGGAATCCTTGCTGAAGCCATGGTAATCCTTCATCACGGCGTCGAAGCACCCGAATGTGTTGCCGTCCACGACGAGGCATTGATTTTCACCCTTCTTGCCGACATAAAGCATGCGGGCTGAATCCGGGCTGAATCCGGGAGCAGAGACGGCCTCATAGGGCGGCAGTTCCTTGTTGTCCAGGATCAGGCGCCACGTATCGCC
>CAYOPU010000204.1:0-3797 GCA_964405915.1 uncultured Smithella sp.
CTTCGTTTTGCCGTTCACGATGAAGGTTGTTGATGATAAAGAAAAAAACAGCAATTCCGGCGCCATTGACCAGAATCATGGGCATCAGTGCAGCCTGGATAATTTTCAGGACCTCGTCCGAAACGCCGGCTATGAGGGGGGTGATAACAAGGATATGAATGATCGTAATTATCACCATCAACAGGGCCGCCTCCCCTATCCGGATTTGCCGCCCCCGTTTCCACAGATAGAATCCGCCGCACAACAGTCCGGCCAGAACGGTGGCCACACTACAGGGCAGGCCCGTCACACCGCCCAGGAAATACCGATGGACGCCTCCCATCAGTCCGGCAATCCCGCCCGCAAGGGGCCCGGCCAGCAAACCCGCAATCGCCGGGCCCAAATCACGGAAGTGGGCCAGCCCGCCAAATATTTCCACGGCACTGAGCGTCCCGTAGATCGAGATCAGACCACAGACAAAGCCGAGAAGGAGACTGTTCTTCAAAGAAAAGTGACGATTCAACAAATCACCGAAGGAAGGGATACGGGTGAAAAGATAAGCCAGAACCATCAGAAAGGAGATGTTCTGGATCAGCTTTGTGGCAGTGCCATTGATTATTTCATCCATAAATATTACTCATGACGATGCCCCGGCATTGAAAACGTGAGAATGATAGTATGAATATCCCGCCGCCGCAAGCGGCAATTTCGTATCTTTAATGATGCATCATTGATGACCTGTAAGGTCACTCGTAACCTTTCAGATCACTCGTAACCTTTCAGGTCACATGCAACCTTATTTTATTATTCCCTCTTCAAAGAAATGTGGTATGAAGCCGACGGAGTTAAACGAAGTCATCAGACTTGCACGAAACAAATATCATAGAAGGATGTTCAAATTGCTTATGAAAATAAATGATCTGCTCATGAAATGCCTGATCCTGTGGATGATTCTTTCTCTGTCTGCTCTTTTACTTCCCGATGAGGGGCGGGCGGCAGGCTGGTATTTACGCGGAGCGGTTGGTTATGAAAAGTCGCGGACATCAGACTTTTCCGACACGGATTGCACATCCACCAATCCGCCGGCCCTGTTCGGCTGCGTGAACGGCCGCGACGGACAGCCAATCGGCGCCTATGGGGATTTCGGTCATTTTCCGTTGGCGGAGGCGGCCATTGGCCGTCAATTTCTGCCCTGGCTGCGGGCCGATCTGGCCCTGGCCTATCGCTTTAATATGGATTATAAGGGCAATGCCAATTTCCTTGCCCCGAGACTTAATCCCAGCCCTAATCAGCCCGTTTCGGCAAAGGCCGATTCTTTGAGCGGCATGATTAATTTGTTTGTTGACATCAACGGTTTTTTTGCCGAAAAAAAATTGTGGCGCTTCCAGCCGTATGTGGGAGGCGGCGTCGGCTTATCCTACAATCGGATCGGTCCGATGACTTACCTGTTCCCTGATAATCCGACACACAAGATCAGTATCACCCCGTCCGGAGACCGGAAAGACCTTGCCTTTATGCTGGCCATTGGTACGGGCGTTATCCTGACGGACCACCTCAGCCTGGATATTGCCTACCGTTACTTTGATCTGGGACGGGTGGAAACGGCTTCCGGTAATCTGTATATGAATCAGGCACCGGCCGGGATCGCCATCAACAGCACGGAAGCCCCTCTGCGAACGCATGGTCTGGCCATCGGGTTGCGTTATCAATTTTGATGGTCTCGTCGTTATTCTATTCCTTGATCACTTCTCTGGCAATGACAATGCGCTGAATTTCCGATGTGCCTTCGTAGATGGTTGTGGCGCGCGCATCCCTGTATAAGCGCTCCACCTTATAGTCTTTGATATATCCGTAGCCGCCGTGAACCTGAAGCGCCATATAGGCGCTGGAATTGGCTGTTTCCGAAGCAAACAACTTTGCCATCGAGGCCTCTCTGGTAAACTTTACCCCTCTGTCCTTACGGTCTGCCGCGGCCAGAGTCAACCAGGAAGCCGCTTCAATCTGTGTTGCGGCATCCGCGATCATAAACTGGATGGCTTCAAAGGAGCTGATGGATTTTCCAAACTGGCGTCTTTGTTTGGTGTAAGAAATGGCTTCGTCCAGACAGGCCCGGGCAATGCCTACGGCCTGAGAGGCAATGCCGATTCTCCCGCTGTCCAGCGCGCGCATGGCCACCTTGAAGCCTTCGCCCGGGTTTCCCAGCAGGTTTTTGGCGGGAATTTCGCAGTCTTCAAAAACCAGTTCAACAGTGTTGGACGCCCTCAGCCCCATCTTTTCCTCTTTTGTGCCGATTTTGAAACCGGGTGTTCCCTTTTCCACGATAAAGGCGGACAGACCCTTGGTCCCCTTTTCCTGCCCGGTTCTGGCGATCAGATTGATAACATCGGCGTACTGGCCGTGCGTGATAAAAACCTTTGTACCGTTGATGATATACTTGTCTTTTTTCAAAACGGCGGTGGTCGTCATCGATCCCGGGTCGGAACCCGCGCCCGGCTCAGTCAAGGCAAACGCGCCCAGCAGAGATCCTTCGGCAAGTCCTGTCAGCCATTTTTCTTTCTGCTGCCTGTTGCCGAATTTTAAAAGAGGATCGGTTGACAGGTTGGCAACCGACATGGTCACCGCGCTGGACGCACACGCGTAGGCGATCTCCTGCAAAGCCAGAGAATAGGCCACCGCACCGGCACCCGATCCTCCCAGCTCCGGCGGAACCATCATCCCCAGCAGTCCGAGCTCGCCCATTTTCTTTATGGCATCGATCGGGAAAATACCCTGCCTGTCCCACTCGGCTGCCATCGGTTCCAGCTCTTTTTTGGCAAAGTCTCTTGCCATGAGCCTGATCATTTCCTGTTCGCTGGATATTTCAAATGCCATGGGTACTCTCTCTAAGGAATATACAGAACGACAAGCAGGTCCGCTTTTTCGTCGGAAGGATTGCTTAATTTATGATGCAGAGCCGAATTGAAATGGATACATTCACCTTGTTTCAGAAGGCTGGTATTTTTGCCTACCGAAATCGAAAGCCTTCCCTTCAGCACATAAATGAATTCTTCACCTTCATGGTGGTATTCAACACCCTCATGAGCGGTATTCGGCTCGATGGTCACAAGATATCCGCCCAGATGCTTGTCGGAACCAGATTTAGTCAGTTGCGTATAGGCGTAAGATCCGGCGCGCCTTTTCTGGCTTTTGACCCGGGACGAGGCTTTCTTGGTTTTGTCATCATCGAGTGCTTCAACATTCACATGGAGAGTTCGGCTCAGCTGTAAAACAAGCGCCACCGGCGGGGTCGTTTCATCTTTTTCAATTTTTTCCAGAAGATCGGCGGGATATCCGGTTTCATGGGCCAGTTCTTCGATACTCAATTTTCTTTCTTCACGATAAGCCCTGATACTCTGGCCGAATGACTTCTTGATCTGTTTTGCTTTTGCCATATTCATCTTCCCGTAAATTGATTTTCTCCTGATCAAGACAATTGGTAACTGTTTTGTTTGTTTGTTGAATAATATATCCCCTGACCTGAAGTCAAGGCAAATCATGACGAAAGCCTTGCCGCAAAATGGCGTTTCTCATATCAGAATTTTTATGATATCGATTTTACCGAGACTAATGAAGAGGAATTACCATGTTTGACTGGTTTGCAAAACAACGGCGACGCAAGCTTCTGGAAGCGCCCTTCCCTGCCGACTGGGAGAGCATGATCCGTGGCAACATGGCTCATTACAGCCTGCTGGATGACGACGAACGTCAGCGTCTGCGCGGGCTGGTCCAGGTATTCATCGCCGAGAAATCATGGGAAGGCTGCGGCGGCCTGGACCTGA
>CAYOPU010000205.1:0-3767 GCA_964405915.1 uncultured Smithella sp.
TTCGCTCAAAGAAACATTCAATTCCATATTTTCAACCTTTTTTCAGATAAAACACAATGCTCTTACCAATCAGCGGATTCAACGCTTCTTCCAAAACCCGCACTCCTTTAGGTTTGCAGAACATATCCCACACCAGAAATTTATGATATTGTTTTACGAAGACATTGTCTTCATTTTTAGTGCCGACCAGGCATTTCAGCCACCAGTAGGGCGCATGCAACGCGTGTTTGTAATTGATCTTCCAGCACTTCAACCCCTGGCGGGTCAGCATTTTCCGCAGCTTTTTCTTTTTATAAATGCGGATATGTCCGCCTTCATCTTTGGAATACGCGGGAGAAATCAGCCAGCAGATCCGTTCCGAAAAATAGCGCGGAACGCTCACCACCAGAGTCCCCTGCGGTTTTAAGACGCGCACCAATTCTTTGACGGCTGCTTCATGCTCCGGAATGTGTTCCAGAACTTCCGAACAAATCACACAGTCAAACGATTCATCGTCAAACGGCATATGCGTAATGTCGGCGCACATCACGGAAAAATCGCGGGACAGAGCATCGGGCATTTCCTGCAGTGCTTTGACGGCGCCTTCCACATCGGATGCATTCCGGTCGATGCCAAATATTTTCAGTCCCGGCAATCTGGCCAGCCCCCGTAAATGCCTGCCGCTGCCGCATCCGGCATCCAGCACCGTGGAACCGGGATGTAGTTTTAATTCATGAAAGTCAATGGTAATCATGTATGGCCTCGCGATAGACACCGGTTACTTCCTCGGCAGCCTTCTTCCAGCTGAAAACCGAACTGACGCGCGCCAGCCCCGCCTGCGCGTATTTTTTTCTTTCTTCGGGAGAATTGAGCAAATGAACAATGGCATTGGCCAGCGCTTTGGTATTGGCGGGCGGAACAATGATGCCGGCATCGCCCACCACTTCCGGGAGCGCTCCCCCGGACGTTGAAATCAGCGGCACGCCGCTGGCCATCGCCTCAGCGGCCGGTATGCCAAAGCCCTCATACAGAGAAGGTACAACCGCAATGGTTGATTTAGCGTAGTAATCGGCAAATTCCTCATTTTCGATGCGTCCGGTGAAATGGACAATGTCGGAAACGCCCAGTTTGGACACCAGGTTTTCAATGATGCCGTTTTTCTTGGGCTGACCGATAACCGTCAAGGTGATCGGCTGTTTTTTCCGAATCTCCGCCACCGCCTCCAGAAGAAAATTCAGCCCCTTCAGCGGCGTGTCCGCACTGTTGGTAACGATCAGCGCATTTTCCGGCCTCGGGCCGTTTTGTTTGGGATAAAAGAATTCATTGTTGATGCCGTTATGCACAACGCGAAATATATTTTCGTCCAAGGAGAATTCTTTGGCGATATCCTTTTTGGTAAATTCCGATACCGTGATGATATGCGAAAATTTCTGCGCGACTTTCAACTGCATGTTGATGAATGAGTACCACCGATGAACCCGGAATTTTTGACGAATGGTCTTAGCGACTTTATAATCTTCCTGCCTGTCCACGGTAATCGGATGGTGAATCGTGACGAGGGTCGGCATGACCTTTTGAGCCAGTCTTCCAATGCCGTAGGCAATGCACTGATTGTCATGAACAATGTCATAATCGTTTCGATGTTTTTTCAGATAGGCATAAACCCGCTCGCCGAAAGTAAAAGGCTCCGGGAAGCTGCCCGTGCAGACATTTAAATACTCATACATATTCAGTGGATTGGCCAGATCGCTGATTTTTTCCGGACGGAAAAGATGATCCGGATGATAAAGATCGAGACTGGGCATTTTAATCAGTCGAACATTGTCATCCAGATGGGGATAAGGAGGCCCGGATATCACATCCACCTGATGGCCTTCATCGGCTAATGCCTTGCTTAAATGTTTTATGTAAACACCCTGCCCGCCACAGGTGGGATTACCCCGATAAGTCAGCAGGCAGACCTTCAACGGCCTTGAACCTAAACTACTCTTCACAAACAGACCCTCTGTACCAGCTTTTGAGAATTTTCAAACATGGCAGCAATTTCTTCGTCGGATAATCCTGCTCCTCTCGCAATATTCGTCGCCATGACACGGCCGACATAATCACCCGGCGCATGGGCATCATTATTGAGCACCAGTGGCACATGACATTTTCTGGCCATAAAAGCAACGTGACCGTTGCTGAAGCTATGGCCTCTGCGGGTGGTAATTTCCAGAAAAACACCCGTCTTTGCGGCAAGACAGGCTTCTTCGTCGGTAATCAGACCGGGATGAGCCAGAATATCGACATCCGCGTTTATGGCCGCCAGATTGGTCCCGGGAGGCACGGGTTCAGTGACCGTTTCGCCATGAACAACAACAATTTTGGCCCCCAGTCTTCTGGCTTCCGTTGCAAGCCCGGCGATATCGGAAGGATCAACATGCGTCAGTTCCACTCCCGGCAGAACCCGCATGGCTCCCTTCTCCGTGATTTTATTACAAGTCTTGATGATTCGCGGAATAACAAAATCAATATTTGAATAATCCGCATGATCGGTAATGGCGATCGTCTTGTAGCCTGCGGCATAGGCCCGCCGGGCCGATTCGGACGGAATCAGTTCGCCATCGCTGAATATTGAATGTGTATGCAGATCAATCACCGGAAATCACCCATCGCCAAAGCTTTTAAAAACCATAAAAAACTGTAATGACTTAGCAAAATTAGAACCGGTAGTCAACAAAGAACATGAAAGAATTACAAGATAATATGTAAAGCGTTTTTGCGTTATGACCTATCAAGGTTTCATGCAAATCCGGATATTGTCGAAGCATACCGGGGTGCGAACAAGTTTTAATTGTATTTATAAACAAAATGTCTTAAAGCAACCATCATCTATAAACGAACCGCTTGTTTCGTTACGATTATTCCGCAGGGAAAGAAATGCCCCGCGTCTATAAAACCAAGGAGGACGTTTTCATGCACACGTTTACACTCGACAAACCGGATAATCTTATCGACTGGTGGAAGGAAAGCATAGAAAAACACGCCGACAGGAATGCGATCGGCACCAAGAACAAAAACGGTGTTTACGAATGGGCAACGTACAAACAAATGGGAACACGTATCGACAATTTACGCGCGGGGTTGGCCGCACTGGGCGTAAATCCGGGTGATGTCGTCGGCATCATCGCCAACAACCGTCTGGAATGGCCCATAGCAGCCTTTGCCACATGGGGGCTTAAAGCCCGTTTTGTTCCCATGTATGAGGCCGAACTCGTACAGATATGGAAATACATCATCACCGACAGCCAGGCAAAAGTTCTTTTCGTCGCGAAGCCGGAGATTTATGAAAAGATAAAAGATTTTCCGAAGGACATCCCCACCTTGAAACATATTTTTGTCATTGATGCCGAAGGTGAAAACTCGATGGCCGCCCTTGAGAAGAAGGGAGCGGCCAAGCCCGTTGCCGCCCGGAGCCCGAAAGCGGACGACGTCGCTGAACTCATCTACACATCAGGCACCACCGGCAACCCGAAAGGTGTTTTATTGACCCATGGAAATTTCACCAGCAACGCCCACGCCGGCCTCAAGATGTATCCGGAACTTCACGAAAATGAAGTGACGACGCTGACGATTCTACCCTGGGCGCATACGTTCGGTCAGACCGCCGAGTTACTGGCCATCATTCGCCTGGGGGGCGCGATGGGCCTCGCGGAAAGCGCGAAAACCATTATCAATGATATTGCTGTCATTCGCCCCACCTTTCTCATTGCCGTGCCCACCGTTTTCAACCGGATTTACGACGG
>CAYOPU010000206.1:0-3751 GCA_964405915.1 uncultured Smithella sp.
CACTCCAAAAATCACGCGGATTTTTTCCCGCATTTCGGCAACCGCGTCGTCCTTGCCCCCCGACTTGATCCACTGTTTTACTACCGCTCCTGCGGCGGACAATTCTGCTTCCTCTGCCTTCTTCATTTCCGCTTTTAGTGCCTCAATCTTTGTCAGTATTTGTTTTGATTTGCTCATAACTTTTCTCCTTTCTATTGTTGTTTAAGTGCTTCAAGAATTGTTTTGCCGCCAAGGTGACGGCGCTCAATGGTTTCCTCGACCAACTCGATAACTTTTTCCGGCTGATTTGCGTTTTTTGGTAGTCCTCGGGTAAGGGCGTAACAGGCCAAAAGCACCACGTCATTAAAGCTTCTCTGGCCGCTGGACTCTTTCCCCATTGAGGCAATTAATGCATCGATCTTGTCGATGATTATGTCGTTGGTCTGCACCGTCACGCTCCCTTCAACGGATTGCCGCAATCGCGTGACGATTGCAGTGTTAAGGGATTGCTGTTTGTCCATCGCCTCGACACGGATATTGTTAATTAGCCGACGCGGAGCACGGATTGTGATTGTCGTTGTTGTCTCTTTGTTTGCCATGGATTTTCTCCCTTCTTGTTTCTGTATTATTAAAATCCAAATCGGAGGCGCCTGTAGAGAAAGCCGAAATCCCGACCCCATGCCTCGTCTCTATCCTTCCGAACATCTGCACCCGCCGGGCGCTGCTTGCACACCTCTCACAAGTGAAACACCAGCTCTTCGGCGCTTAATTCTTCCGGTTTGCTCGCATCAGAGTGCTTTGCGGTAATCTGGTTGGCACAAGCTGTAAAATCTGAATCGTCCGCCTGCGAACCAGCAACGAAAATCATGATGGTGATGATGATTATGATCTGCCTCATGGTATTTCCTCCTTTCTGCTTATTGCATCCCCGGCATCAACTTGCCGGGTGATACAGTGGCTTTATTATTCCGGACAATTTCCCATGCTTTTTTACGCACCAGAACAGCTTCACGGGCTTGCCCCTGTGACTCCAATTGCTCGGCATAAGTCTGCACGTCGCTTGCCCATTTGGAGTAAGTGGATGTTGATTTTAATGTCTCCAGGGCATAGGAAAAAGACCAGTTACGGCTCAATTTATACGCGCCGGTATAGCCCGCAAATTTGTCCCCATAGAGGTGCACGCCCCGGAAATATAGTTGTGGTTTTCCAGACGAGATAACAACGCTGGCGCTCCCGCACATGACAGTAGTAGGGGTGCCGTCTAACCGGCATGGGATGGTTGGGTTTTCCGTTCGCAGGTCAGTGTAAATATCCCTGATTTGTTTGCTGGTAAGTCCATTGGATATTGTCCTTGCCAAAGCCGTTTGGGCTATGGCACCGAAGGCATCAATGCCTATGTTTTTTACGTCTCCGATTGTTCGCAGGTCCTGGCTCAGGTATAAGTATGCCTGCCCCACCATTGCACCATATAGGGCAAGGCAATTAATGTATGCCCGGATGGCTGGCTCATCGGCAAAATCCCTGATAGCGCACCCGCTGCTGGCGCACTTGGACAAGTAATCTTGGCGGGTGTTGTCGATGGCGCCGGAAGTGGTTTCGGCACCGAGACCAAAGTCCGCCGGAAGCCGGGGACGGGTAATTATTCCACAGCGGGCAAACTCCGGATGGCTTGCCTCCAGCTTCGCAATGTGAGACGAAAAAAGAGCGGCCAGATCGATGGTGATGTCCGCTCCGGATGACTGTTGTTGCTGTGCAAGATCCTTGACAGTTTCGGCTGTCGAGGAGTCCCTTCCAGTCGATGTTGTCTTGCTCTTTCGTTGCCCGATACTTTCGCGGGATTCGCGGGATTTTTTGCTTGATTGCGATTTTTCTTTCGACGTTCTTATTGACTTGCCGGAATCCGTACTGGCGTCCTGGGCATATGCCGAAAAGCCGCCCACAATGACAGTCGTAATGGCTGCAATTATAGAAATTATGATGATGTATTTTTTTGATTTTCGCATATTACTTGCCTCCCTTTTCTTCATCAAAATCGGCTAAAGCTTTGTCGAGATCTCGTTCCATCTCCTCTTGTTTTTTTGCCTTCCTTGCGGCTTCAATTTTTGCGGCTTTCAAGCTTTCGTCTGCCTCTTTTGCCCGTGCCAATAGCCTATCTTTGTCCTCTCTTTTTTTCGCAAATTCGGCGTCGAATTCATTCCATGAACGCTCGAATTTTGCGTCCTCGACTTGCATGTCCGTGTCGGCTTTCCCCTGTTGTGAGACCACATAGAAAAACAGCAGGGCCAATGCCGGCGTTGCGATTAAAATTGTTTTAAACAGTGCGTTCATTGCCGCTCTCCTTTCTCTCGAAAAAATCGAAATAATTAATGGAGTACTTGCGCATTTTTGCCTCTAGCTTGACGTGCACAAATACCTTCCGCATGCGCTCCCGATCAATCCAATCACGTCGTTCCTCTCGCATAGCCGGATAACGTTTTCTTCGGTGCATCTGCTCCCTTCGGCGCACCTTCGCTGCTTCAAATTGTCCCATCATTTTTAAATCTCCTTTCCGGTTATTTTGTGTCCCTGGAGATGTATTACTTCCTTGGGTTCGGCCGAAAAAATGTTGCAATTAAAATGATTGCAATTCTGTAATCATTCCGCAATTATGTGCCTCAAAAGAATAATCCTTTATAATATCAATAAGATGAAACAGATATGCACGCAAAATGATTACAAGATGCAGTCAAAATGCTTGCAAGGAAAGAACAATAATACCGGGTAGTTGCGGGAAGGATACACCCCGAAGGGGTGCGTGATGTGTCTATTAAAAGCGGGTTTCTTGAAAGTACCCCCTCTCTGAAAAAATTATCACCACTTTCGGCACAAAAATTATCAGCCCGGAGGAAGCCAACGCATGCCTTTCAATTTCTGAAAATTGCCCCCTTCTCACGCAAGAAACCAACCCAACCAGTTAGCTCAATAGCTAATTGAAAACGAGGGAATAACATCCAAACTGGACTGTCGAAATTGCAAATACGAAATACCAAAAGATTGTAAAAGTTCGATCGTACTGAATGGAACCTAAGCTCCTAGACAGGCAAAAAAAATAGAGCACTTGTCGTCTGATGAAATCAAAATATTAAACGAGGAAATCAGGCTTTCATGGAACTTTAAGACCAAACAAAAAACAAGAAGAAAAGAATTACATGAAAGCAGTTAGCCGGAATTAAAAAACTTAAAAATGGAAGATCGTGATGTAATATACTGGCGTGACAGTGATACTAAAAAATAATGGAAAGAATTACCCTACGGCAGAATAATTTCAAGAGAATAAACTACAACGAGGAGACAGCATACATGGAAGAAACCACGCACCAAGCACCCCAAAACAAAAGTGCTTGCGATCCAAAAACAAATCGCAAGCACTTTTAATTTTTTTCATTAGCTAGTTCCAGCGGCGGGGGAATTAAACCGATCAGTGCATCCCTTTTTTTGTTTTTTGGGGTGGTAATACCTCGCTTATATGGTCCTTGTATATGTGTAAGCATTTTGTAAAACCGTCCGGGACTTCCAAATCAAAAAATTCTTTCAGTTTTTGATCGAAATCCGCCTCGCCCTGCTGCAGAAAAAAATGGAAATAGGGGTAATTTTTTTTCTCCAGCTCGATTTGTGTTCTATTCATTTTCGTTCCTCCTAAAAAAATATTTGTTACTATTGTATTACTTCCGACGGTCAAATTTTTTTTCGTTCGGTCAAATTTTTTTTCGTTTTTTCATCTTCCTCGCGCGTA
>CAYOPU010000207.1:0-3745 GCA_964405915.1 uncultured Smithella sp.
ATACCGATATGAATAAAATTATCAGCCGTTACATATTCCGGGAAATCGCTTTCCCCTTCTTCATCATCCTCTTTGTCCTGACGTTTGTGCTGCTCATGGGGAAGATTCTGCAGATCATGGATTTGATGATCAACAAAGGCATCCGCGCTCTGGATATCGGCCATCTGATCGTCCTGATCATGCCCAACTTCATGCTTTTTACCATCCCGCTTGCTCTTCTGGTTTCCATCCTCATCGCCATGGGCAGATTTTCCGCTGACAATGAAATTACGGCCCTCAAGGCCTCCGGTGTCAGTTTGCTCCAGATTTATTATCCCGCGGCGGTTGCCTCCCTGATCGCTTTTTTCTGCGCCATGATGATCGGGTATTTTCTTGTGCCGCAAAGCAATTTCGCCGTCAAGAAACTCCTTTTTGAGCTGGCCTCCCAAAACGCCACCATCAACATCAAGGAGAAAGTATTCAACGCGGATTTTAAAGACCTGCTGGTATATGCCGATAAAATTCCCGCGGACGGCGAATACATGGAAAACGTGCTCATTTCGGACAACCGCATCACCGGCGAACAAAATACCATCCTGGCCAAGAAAGCGTTTCTCGTGTCCAATCCGCGGCAGATGAGTGTGAAACTGCGACTGGAAAACGGCTCGATTCATACCGTCAGTTCCGATTTCAAGAAGTACCGTACCGTTAATTTTAAAAGCTACGACATCAATCTGGATCTATCCACGGCGATGTCTGCTTTTTCCGATGAATCCAAATCCAGCACGGAAATGACCATGACGGAACTGCTGGAGCGGATGAAAAAACCGGGGCTGGAAGATGCAGCCGTTCGCGAACTGGCCATCGAAGCGCACAAAAAATTTTCCATCCCGCTGTCCTGCATTTTATTCGGCCTGTTGGCCGTGCCGTTGGGCATTACCCACCATCGCGCGGTCAAATCCCGCGGTTTTGCCGTAGGCATCCTGGTTGTGGCCGCTTACTACCTGCTGCGCATCGGCGGCGAAGCGCTGGTGGAAACCGGCCGGCTTTCCCCGGTGATCGGCGTCTGGACGCCGAATGTGATATTTGCCCTGCTGGGCTTCTTCCTTTTTTATACGGCCAGTAAAGAGATTTCTCCCGTCCAAACGGTTCGTCTGTATTTTGTTGAGCGCAACAAATGAAAAAGATGAGGACAAACTTTTGAAACTGCTTGATAAATATATTTTAAAAGAATTCTTGAGATTTTTCCTCATCACCTGCGTCACGTTCATCGCGCTTTATCTGATTATTGATTTCTTTGAAAAATTTCGCATGTTCCTGAGCAACAAAGCAACGGCAATCCAGATGGCGTCTTATTTTTTGTATTCCATTCCCATGATTATTTCCCTGACCCTGCCCGCGGCGATTCTTTTATCGACATTGCTTGCCTACAGCTATCTGTCCAAATTCAGCGAAATCACCGCCATGAAGGCCAACGGCATCAGCCTGTACCGCATTGCCCTGCCCGCTTTGGCCGTGGCGGCGTCCGCATCCGTCTTTTTGTTCTTTTTCACGGAACTGGTCACACCGGCTTCCATCCAGAAGACGGAATATATTGTAAAAGTTGACGTGCAAAAGCAGAAAACCCTGGGATCTTTCAAAATGAATGAAATCTGGTATCGCGGCCACAATGCCGTTTACAACTTTAAAATGTTTGACGTTGAAAATAATATATTACGCGGCATCATCATCAACCGCTTGAACCCCGATTTTACGCTGAAAACGCGCATTGACGCCGAACGGGCGGAATGGAAAAATAATCAATGGATCTTCTTTAATCTGATGATCACCACGTTTAACCGGAATCATCCGCCGTCGCTGGAAACATTCAAAGAAAAAGCCATACCGATCCCGGAAAAACCGGACGATTTCAAAATTATTCAGAAAGACGCGGAAAAGATGGGCTACTTTGAATTAAGGCGGTATGTGAAAAAAATACAGGCGGAAGGATACAATGTATCCAGATACCGGGTGGATCTGTACGGCAAAATCGCCTTTCCGCTGGTCTGCCTGATTCTTGTCTTGATCGGCATGTCCTTTTCTTTTCGATCGGAGCGAAGCGGCGGCGTCATGCAGAGCGTGGGACTGGGCATCTTTATCGGATTTTCTTACTGGATTGTCCATGCCTTCTGCATGTCTCTGGGCCGGTCGGAAATCCTGCCGGCATTTCTTTCCGCCTGGGCTGCAAACATCCTCTTCTGCGGCCTTGCGGCTTTCCTGTTTTCCCGCATCAGAACGTGATGATTGCAAAAATGCTGCAAGGGGTCTGCAAACATATCCCCCCCTTCTCAACGCTATCCATTTTCAATCCGGTCAATCCAATATTTTGGCTTGCGATGTAAATTTTTCCCCTCGTTCCCACGCGCTGCGTGGGAATGCAGTCATGGCGCGCCGCGCCAGGCATCAAGACCAATCGATATATACCGGTATCACCCCTGAAAAACCGGCATAATTCCTCGCGCTGGAGTTGCGCCAGTGAACAGGTTCATCAACATAGCCGCGCTTCACCGGATTCTGATGTATATAGTCCAGCTTCTGCCGCAGCACGTCTTCATTATCAATAAGCTGAGGGTGTGATCCCTCCTCCCAGCATTGATAATCCCTGTCCTGTTTATGCTCTTTGCGGAAAAAGGCCATTGGCTTTAATAAGCGTTCGGCTTTGCATTCCAACAGGTAATCGATCAACTGCCTGGCAGTGAAGGATTTAAACCTTGCCAGTTCTTCGGGCAAATTCTCCGACTGAACGATCATATGCAGATGGTTTTCCAGGATGACATAGCCATAGATCAGCCAGCCGTTATGTTCCTGCCGGTAGCGCAGCGCGTCCAGAATAATCGCGACTGTTTCCGGACGTGTAAAAAGTGGCAGCCAGTTGACAATGGTACAAGTCAGGAAATGAGGGGCTTTGTCGTCAGATATGCGGTAGCGGCTACGACCCATGTATTTGCCTCCTCAAGTTTTTTCGCGGCGCGGGGTGGAAATCCGAGCGTTATTGTTTACAGTGCAGATGCATGACCGCATTTGGCGCGGCGCGCCATAGCTGCGTTCCCACGCAGCGCGTGGGAACGAGGAAACAAAAGCAGTCAAAATGAACCGAGGCGTTCATCATAGACAGCTTAATACCTGTAATAGTCCGGTTTAAAAGGCCCTTCCACCGGAACACCCAGATAGTCGGCCTGTTTTTTCGTCAGTTTGGAAATTTTTGCATCCAGCCTGTCCAGATGCAGCAGCGCGACTTCTTCATCCAGTTTCTTGGGCAGCGTATAAACGCCCACCTCATATTTCTTCGTGGCCAGTTCGATTTGCGCCAGTGTCTGATTGGTGAAACTGTTGCTCATCACAAAGCTCGGATGCCCCGTGGCGCAGCCCAGGTTGACCAGACGTCCCTCGGCCAGAACAATGATCGAACGGCCCGATTTCAGCGTCCATTGATCCACCTGCGGCTTGATCGTCTCTTTCCGGCAGCCCTTCGTTGTTTCCAGGTAATGCATATCGATTTCACTGTCGAAATGACCGATATTGCAGATAATGGCCTCATTTTTCATCATCTCCATATGACGACCGGTGATGACATCGCAGCAGCCGGTTGCCGTCACGAAGATATCCGCCATCGGCGCCGCCTCCTCCAGCGTTTTCACTTCATACCCTTCCATTGCCGCCTGCAGGGCGCAAATGGGATCAACTTCCGTCACCACCACCCGGGCGCCAAATCCCCGCATCGACTGGG
>CAYOPU010000208.1:0-3684 GCA_964405915.1 uncultured Smithella sp.
CAGGCGGCGCGAATCTGGTTATTAAATCGGTTGACCATGTATCCCCGAACAAGGCTGCCTTGAAGATCAGTTACGGCACGAGCAGTCTGGAAGGCGGGGACGTGGTTGCCGGAGCATACCGGAAAGGCACAATCCAACTGGTCAGAGGCGCGGCGGGCAAGTGGACCCTTCACCATGAATCGGTTCACTGGATGGAAGATATTGGCATTCTGACCAAAAGCGAAATCAATCTGCTGAAGAACCATATTAAGAACCTTGTGGATCAGGGGAAGTTTGAGACGGTTAATCAAGAGGATGTCGGCGGCGAAGAAGACCGGGCGAATTTCCTGGCGGACGTTCTGACGAAAGAACCAAAAGGCTTGCTTGGCCGAATCGTCAACAAGATTCAGGACTTCATTGACAAGCTGGTGAATGCTTTCGGCATCAGGACAGTGCGCGGGATTCAGAGGGATGTTCAGAGCGGGAAGGTGTTTGAGAGGGATGTGAATTTGACAGAGCAGGGCGAATCTGCTAACCGCTATGCCGTGACGAAAGACAAGGGGACGGCCAACAATATACCCGCTAAAGACAACCCCGTGGCCGAGAGCGGGAAAATAAAAAAAGCGCCATCTGTTGAAGAACTACTGGAAAAACCGGATGTTTTTGTCACTATCGTCGAATCCGGCAATTTTGGCGATGAGGTTTGGAGCGCAAGGAAAAAGGCACTCAAATGGGTGAACGATAACCTGCGTGACAAAATCGTCGAAAACAATGATACAAAATGGGACATTGCGATTAGAAAGAAAGGATTGGAGAAGGCCGTAAGTGGTGACCGCAAATACCCCATCCAACATCTCGACATTCTGCCATTCCTGCCACAATTACTGAATAATGCAATTTTGGTGGAAACGCATCAAGATAGGGATAACGACCCGAACATATTGAATATCCATCGTTTCTTTGCTCCTGCAATGATCGGCGGTGAGTTGTTCAGGGTAAAAATGACTGTTAAGGAATTTAACGATGGGCAAGCATTCTATGATCACGGCCTCACGGAAATAGAAAACCCGACTGGAACTGTGGGGCGTTTACCTTCAATCGAAGGCAGGGACGTATCCCACTCAACAGCCGGATTCAATGTTAGTATAACCACTTTATTGGGAAATGCAAGAAAAAACGATGGAACGCCTTTCCTCCCTAATCCAACTCGCCCCTCGGAGGTTGAGGGGCAGGAACGCTATTCCATCCGCAAACAGCAATCTCCGCCGGATTCCAACGATCCGAAGGTATTGAACAGCTACCTGAAGGACGAAGCGGACGCTATTTTCCAGACGATTTACAACAAGCTCCATCCCAAGAAAATGACCTGGCTGGAAACGATGCTGAAATCTCCGGAATGGTTTGGCCATACCGAAGTTGGCAGAATTGTCAAGATATTCATGCGTGACCGCTCGGAATTATATCACGAATATTTCAATGACCTGAACATGGCCGATGACATTGACGCTCCGGAAAACACAGTGACGGAAGCCGCCAAAGCGCTGAAAAACAAAGGTCTTTCTCTGGCTGAACGGATGGAAGGCAAGGTTTCGCCGGAATATCAAAAGCTTACGGAATTTCTTGATTATTTCGACACGAAAGCGCGGCGCGACCAGAACAAGACCGACGAAGAAAATCTGAAAAGCTGTGAAGATTACATGCGAAGAAACGGAGCGACGGATGAAGTTGTCCGCGTATGGCGGCTTTACCGGGATTCCTATGATAAAGCTCTGGTGATGATGACGCAGCAGCTACGCGATTTAATAGACGACTTGCGCGAACAGGCGGCGCTCCGCGGCGAAGAGTTTAATCTGGATGAGATGAAAGAAACTCTTCAATTCGCCCTGGCGCAAATGGAAATGTGGAAAGGGTATTATGCTCCGCGGCAACGGGAACAGGGGAACTGGAAGGTCCAGGCATACAAGGAACACGGACCGCTCGAAGCTAACCGCGAGTATTACCGAGAGCACAGACCGTCAGAATTGTCAGCGCAACGGCTGGCGAAGAAGTTGCAACGGGAGGGTTGGAAGGTTTCCAGTATTGGTGAAATCGAGAAGTTGCCTGAAGCCGTTTATCAGGATGTAAAATCCGTGGCCGCGGCGAAGTTGATTGATTCCGCTCTGGAGAAGGTGAAGGATAAAGGCACTGGCATTGCGGCGATGAACTCGGAAATCCTGCAAGCGGTTGCCGACGAAATCCGGGCGCGTGGTTTTCGCTCGACAATGATTCACCGGACGGAAGGCGCGGTTATCAAGGGGTATATCGAAGACCCGATTAAGCGGCATTTGCTGTATATCAATAATGTTTCCGGCGGCATGTCCAAGGCGAAAGTGGCGCGGATGGCGATGTCTGTCCTCCTGGGCGAAAAAGTGATGGGGCAACAGGTAGGCGGCATTGACCCGAAGAAAGATCCGGAAGCCTATAAAGTGGCAGTGAATTACATTGAAGAACAGTTGCGGAATCTGGATGCAACGGACAGAGCTATTGGATTAGCAAAGAGCATTGCGACTTTCAAGTTCCTGGGATTCAATATCCGGTCCGCTTTCGTCAACCTTACTTCTCTCTTGACGACCGCTCCGGCGGCGATCCATCAATATGCTCTCGGCGGCAGGGGTAGTTTGATGGGAATCATGAAGGAACTGGCAAGCGCAGGCAAGGATTACGGTTCATACATGGCTGGCCGGAAGCTGAACGCGGAGGAGATGTCGTTCCTAAATGAGATGCACGCTAAAGGATGGGACGACCCGCAATACACCAGAGACGCGATGGGAACGATTGCCAAGGTTCATTCACAAGCATGGTCAACGGTGATGGATTACGCTATGTATATGTTCGGGCAGACGGAAAGGTTTAATCGCGGGGCGACGATTCTGGCGGCTTACCGGCTGGCTCGGAAACAGGGTATCCATATCGAGACGGCTAAGGATATGGCAAAGGAAGCATCTGACCGGGCGCATGGCGTTTATGGGCGAGCGACCATGCCGATGTGGGCGCAAGGTACGAATCCGGCGGCGAAGATAGGCCAGATGATGTATGTCTATTCCAAATTTTCCCATAACTACCTGCAGATGCTTTATGACATGGGATGGAAAAAACGCAATCTGAAGGGATTCGCCTTTGCTACACTGGCGCCGGTTGTGCTGGCCGGCGGTGCGGCAATCCCGTTTAAGGGCGCCTTGTTCGGTATGATGGGCATTATTCTTTCCGCTCTGGGCTATGACCGCGATCCGGAAAAGTTTGTATGGGATACCATCAGGGAGCATTTAGGCGAAGGCGCGGAGAAGGTGGGCAGGCACGGCCTGACCGGGACAATGGGAGTGGATGTATCCGGTTCTCTTTCTATCGGCGTGGGCGTCCCGAAAGATTTCATTGACTTAACCGGAGCGGTCGGCGGGGCGGTGGAGAGTATCGGGCAGGTTAAAGAAGGGATAGCGAACCGGCAACCGACAAAGGCGCTGGAAGCAGTTTTACCGACAGGTTTGGCAAGTCCTATCCGAGCATACCGGGAAGCGAAAGAAGGCGTTTCCACAAAGAATAACCGCCCGGTATGGGACGAATCCGGCAGGCCGTTAGTCCCTGAAGCGTCAGAAGCGGCGCAGAGGGCGCTTGGTTTCCGGTCCACACGACAGGCGGTCCTTTCCGAGCGGAACTGGGAAGGGCGCCGGG
>CAYOPU010000209.1:0-3665 GCA_964405915.1 uncultured Smithella sp.
GAGATGGAACTGCCGAATTTGGCGATGATGCCGGTCGGCATGCCCAGCTCCAGACCGATGGCGTAAATATGGCGGCTGCGCGTGCCGCCGCCCGTTGTCAGCAGAATTTTGTGTTTCTTCTTATTGGCAACAACCTCTTTCAGAATGGCGGGCAAAGCCTTGATCCCGCGATCACAGATGGATTGCCCGCCGATCTTGACTATATTGACATCCGGGAAAAGCCTCTTCTGAGGGGCTACTTGGATGCTTTCCATGAATGTTTTGCTCACCAGACTTTCGCCCATGAGCCTGCTTTTTACATGCAATCTGCGTCCGTCTTTTTCTCTGAACAGTGCCATAGCGTCCTTTTCTTTTTATTCAACCTCAACTTCCTCGTCTTTCACCGAACCATCCTGGGGCGCCTTGAGCAGGACTAGATCCGCTCCCACGGCGGCCGCGATTTCTTCCAACTCTTTTTTCTTCAGGTGGTCGGCATGAAACTTGAGATTTACGTCGGCAACCGCGACCAGTTTGAAGCGCGGCTTCTTCTCTTTTTCTCCCACTTTAATCCGCTCACGATAAAATATTTTCCCGGCCATAATCTTACCTCCTTAATTCTTTTTCTTGTCAGGGTTTCTTTTTTCTCCCAGACTCTCCCACAGACCGGTGCCTACCGGTTTTACGGGGAGCACAGCCTCATGTCCCCAGAGTCTGGGCCTTAACCAGCCTTTTGTGTTGACCATATCATCCGGACGGGGACAACAGGCATCCCGATCCAGAGAAATAACCCGGATATTTTTTTGCAGCAGCGCCGATATGTTGACCTCTTCCGGAAAATCCCTCAGTCCCGCATATTCGATAAACCGCCCGCTCCATCCCGACGCGGTGAGACCGACTGCCGCGGCGGCCCCGATTATGCCGTCGTTGGTGCCGCCATGACCAGAAAGATGGGCGCATCCCGCCGCACGGATTGCATCAGTCTGGGAGACGATTTTTGCCGTACACAACAGTCCAAAGGATTCAAGAGTCGGCAAGGCTGAATCCCCTTCAACAACCAGACAAAGGCCGGGATCACTGCCGGAAACGGACATAGCTTCTATGTGTGTAATTGCCGTATTTTTTAGAGTCTCTACATAAGACGGATCCGGGCAGTTAACAACAACGCAAGCCGAACTATTATGAGAAGTGTATGGAATGGCTGGATCCAGCAGCAGTTGCTGACGAACAACGCCCCAGACTTTACATCCTTCAGGAAGCAACCGCTCATAGCGACGGGCTACTTTCCCCGTGCCGAAATCAGAATTTAAAATATCAGTATCATCAAAACCAATATAAACTCGCATTTTTTCCTTTTTTGACAAGAGAATATCTGCCACGATGTAAATTATAAAATTCTCAGCTCTTCATGTCAATTAATTAAAAACGGAAGTAGCGTAAATACCTATGTTTGTTATGGGTTTTGAATTGTGTTTATTGTCAATTGAAATGTTGTATAAAATAGGGAAAAAGAAAAACAACATTTCAGGAAGCACACCCCAGAAAAAGTCTGATGATCATTGAGCGGGATTATCGTTCATCGATTGTCTGAGATCTCTAACCGGGAAAGGGTCACCATGCGCAGGATATATGATTCGGGCACCCGCCGCAATGATGGAATTCCAGCTCGTATAAAGCTGTTTCATATCATTAATGAGTGCGGGACGCCTCTGGCATGAACAGATATTCAGAAAATTCATGGCCAAATCACCGACAAATGCTCTTCCATCATCCATTAATATTGATATTGAATCATCGGTATGTCCTGGCGTGCATATAATTTTTCCTCTTATGCCGATTGTCCGGAGGAGGTGATCATCATTACCCTTCACCGGTATGATGGGAAAGCCCTCCGGGACAGGGGTAAAATCGTGTTCGGGCGAACCATCGAAAACTTTTACGATCATTGAAAAAATTATTTTCGTACACCGGTTAACATATTTTTTATAGGGCATCGATTTCCCCGCATGCAGCAAAGGAACGGCACCCTCATGGGCGATAATGGTCGCTCCCGATTCAGCCGCGAGACGGGCGGCAAATCCGGAATGATCGTTATGGTGATGGGTAACCATTATATATCGTATTTCCCCGACCGTAATATTCAAAGCGGCAAGTCCTTTTTTAAACAGGTCGTAATTATCGGGATACGATGTATCAATGAGAAGATAACCACCCTTGCAGGGAAGTAGATAATCCACCGTGGATCGGGTATCGACTTTCAGGATTCCCCCCTCATCCCGTGAAGATGTGCAGGACATGATACCACATGTGGTGATCACCGCCATAGATACCATCAATACAACTGTTTTAATATTTTTCTTCAACGCATCTGCCTCACTTAAATAATTTGAGTCGAGTAGGCCAGTTTCTCCCGATTCTGCAGATTGAGATTTGTTTATCCGTTGACCGCTTGATTTTTCCGAAGGTGGTTCATTATTTCAACAATTTCCGTTTGTAATGTAACATAAAACGGCAGAACTGGAAAACAAGAATACAGAAAGATATGGAAACGAGAAGCCATTCTGCCACTGGCAGGTGGTCATAAATTCCGATAAAAGGCCCACATTAACAGCCAGCCAAACCTTATATAACCTGCGTATGAGATAATGATTCAAATTCTTGAGTGTCGTGACTGCAAAATACTTTCAATTCCTTTTTGTTTTTTAATACCACCTCCCTCATTTTTTCTTTTGTTTGCATGGCCTGCTGGTAATTAAGGTGGGCAAATCTTTGAAAAAGATAGACAATTGGCGTCGTTTTGGGAATGTCATACATCTGTTTGTGAAAATAATAGGTATCTCCTGCATGCAGCAGCCAACCGTCTGAAGTATGGATGGCTACCCCGCAGTGGCCTCTGCTATGGCCGGGGAGTCGCACCAGAATAATTTCAGGAGGAAGGTCTTTTAACTGCCTGATAGAATTGAAGCCAAACCATGGTTCGTTGTATTGTTCTTTATAAATGATCCAGTCAGGTGAATGTGCCCAATGTGCCTTTCGGTATCGTCCATTTTCTTTAAAGCCTTGTGGCATCATTGCTGCTTCGTATTCTCGCTGCAATACATGGACTTTTGCATGCGCAAAATCGGGAAGCCCACCAGTGTGATCAAGATCGAGGTGCGTCATGATAATATGTCCAACATCACTTGCGCTGAAGCCCAATTTTTGGATCTGCCTGATAGCTGTTTCGTTGTCATCCAGTCGCGGACGATTGAAGATGTGCATAAAACCTATCCGCGCTGGGTGTTTCATATCATCCAAGCCGATTCCGGTATCTATTAATACCAATCCGCGGTCTGTTTCGAGCAGAAGGCAGTGAGATACCACCCTGCATGGCTTTCGTTCGTTAAACAATCTGCCAACTATGGGTCTGTTTGTGCAGCAGTTGAAGTGGTGCAGAGCGCTTATGCTATTATTTGCCATTGGTTTATCATCCTTGCTCAGGGGCGATTTTAATATAAAATTGCTTTCGTTGGAGGCGATTATGCGGTAGCCAAGCTTTTGTGTCAAGTAAAGTTCAGAAAGTTCAGGTAAAGAAATTGTAACCACAAAATGCGATGAGTCGTTCCGATGTTTGTCATCGTTCGCGAATTTTGTTTAGTACGGATTGAAAGCAAGCATTTTCTTCAAGGTTTACGCTTTACTGACTTCAG
>CAYOPU010000210.1:0-3649 GCA_964405915.1 uncultured Smithella sp.
AGGGGCGTCTTTTGCCGCGACAAGAAAAGGCCCCTTCCAAACACAGGAGCAGGCTAAAGCCGATACCGGAATGAACAAGACGACGGCCAGAAGCAGTAAAGCGGCCATCATGCTTTTTTTAGCGTTATTTCGACAATTGGATAAGGACATGCGGGATTTCCTCAAAATGATTTTCAGGACAAGAAACGAACATGGTTTTGCGCTTCATTCCATCGTTTGTAAGTCTGGGACGTTTTTCCATTTTCCTGAAAGAACCCGATTTTGGTTGGCGCCGGAAACACGGATCAATTTGAAGCGTGCATTTGCTACAGGGACAAACCGAGTTTATTGGCCATCTCCCGGCTGATCTGCTGAAAAAAAGCCCTGCCGTGAAGCGTTTTTTCCAGAAATGAACACCGTAATTCTGCAACGTCTTGTTTTACTTGCTCTCCACAATATCCACTGATCATAATGCGGGGAACAGAATATAGGTTGCTGTGTTCGCAATCAATGATACGAAGCAGTTCTGTTCCGTTTACCCTGGGCATGACGTAATCCAGAACGATCAGAGATGGTTTGACACCGCTTTTCAGCAAATCCAGAGCCTCTTCTCCATTTCTTGCTTCAAAAAATGTCAGTTCGTAATCCTTGAAAATCCGCTTCACTTGACGGATAAAAAGAATCCGGAAGTCTTCCTCGTCGTCTACCAGCAAAACAGCGATCTGCTTTTCAGGATTTGCTAGTTTTTCTGCCTGACTTTTCGGAAATAGTTTTTTTCGGCAGTTGGGACAAATTCCATGGCTGAATTCAGCTTCCGATCGCTCACTGATGAATTTTTCTATTCCTTCCCAGTATCCCTCATCATTACGGATTTTCTTGCATGAAGAACAAATTGGCAGAAGACCGCTTAAGGTTTTGACTTCGGACATGGCCTGCTGAAGTTCTGAAATGAGCTTGTCTCGTTCTGTTTCCGCAAGGATGCGGTCGTTAATATCTTCCAGCATGCCAAGCTGACAATAAGCCCGGCCGTCCTTGTCCGGTAGAAAGAATCCGCGATCTCTGATCCAGATATAATTTCCCTTTTTATGACGCATTCGGTAATGGGCGTCCCAATAAGCGCAGGCTTTTTCAGCCTTGTCCAGTTCGTTGAGCGTCGCTTCTCTGTCTTTTGGATGTAGCAACTCTGTCCACTGGGCAATGCCGCCGCTAATTTCTTCGGGAGAATATCCCAGCACGGCTTTTATGCTGCATCCCCAGTTGATTTGTCCGCTGGAAAGGATGTACTCGTAAGCGACCTGACCGGAGGCGGACACAATTAGCTCATAGCGGTGCATCCATGCCTGGAGTTCCAGTACGGTTTGTTTCCGATCGTTGATATTCGACAGAATTCCGTCGATATTGGCCAGACAGGGTTCGTTTTTCAAAAAAATGGTTTCCAGAGGTTTGCGATGACCGATGTTGCGACAAACCACAACCAGGCCGAATGACTTTCCATGTTCATCTATTAAAACATTTCCACGAGCTTCAAAGGGAACTTTTCTTCCATCTTTCGTGAGCATCTGATATTCAAACGGATCGGGCAGGGAATCCGTAAGAAAGGATAGATATTGTACAAAACGATCGTGGTCTTCCGGGGCCACAAACATGAGCATGCTGCGGCCCGCCATTTCATCCCAAAGATAACCGCTGACCTCAATCGTATAATCGTTGGCAAACCGTATTTTTTCCTGAAGGTCCATTCGAACAATCATATCCGGAATGGTTTGGATCACCAGGTGATCCAAATCCTCGTTCGTGCAGAACGATGAGACCGTCTTCTTGCCTTTGCCTGTCTGGCTTTCTGAATCGCTGCTTCCTTTTTCGGCGTCGTTCATGTCGAATTTGAGGGTCATAGGTATGCAAGTCCTCTATATGAATAATGATTATGTAATAATGGAACAATTCTGCACTTCGGTCGAATCCCGAATCCCCTTTTTTGTATTATGACACATAACTTCATGTAATGCTATCGGTAATCGTCTTCATGAATCCACTGACAGAAGGATAATGGTTCCCGTTTCCCCTGTTTCGGGTATGGATAGCCTGTATTTGCCGATTTTCGGCGGATGGGTGTTGCCTTTTGATGTGAAGCTTTTGATTGACAGACAGGTTGGCATTGCCTATACTTCCGCCGCTGCGCTGTAGAGCGGTTTTGGTAACCTCAAAGGGTGGATTCCGCCCTTCAAAATGATTTATGAAGTGAAAGGAAACATCGTCATGATGAAGCTGAACCTGAAGAGAAAAATCACTCTGCTGGCCATTGTGGCCGCCATTTTGCCTGTTTTGGTCATGATCTTTCTGGTCGGGCGGTTTCAATCATCCGTATCGAGTTTAACCGCCAAGGAGTTGGGCGAGCAGGCCATGGCTAATGTTGCCCAGATTGCCCGTGATGTTTATGGGACCTGCGAAACCGCCAACGATTTAATTCAGCAGAATATTAACTTTGACCTGAATGTGGCCAGAGACAGTATCCGAAAACATGGAGGCATTGAACTGGTTCGAGAATCCGTGGAATGGGAAGCCATCAATCAAGTAAGCAGGCAGTCTGTAAAAGTTACGCTGCCAAAAATGATGGCCGGGGGCTCCTGGCTGGGACAAAACAGAAGCGCGGCGATACCCTCGCCGATTGTGGATGATGTCGAGCGGCTCGTCGGTGTGACCAGCACCATTTTTCAAAGGATGAATGATGCAGGGGATATGTTGCGTGTGGCGACCAATGTCAAGGATCTTGATGGAAGGCGCGCCATAGGAACCTACATTCCCGCATACGATCCGGATGGAAAAGTTAATGCGGTCGTGTCCGCTGTTTTACAGGGACAATCCTATCGAGGGCTGGCCTATGTCGTGAATGCCTGGTATCTGACGGCCTACGAACCTTTGAAAGACCAGTCCGGTCGTGTGATCGGCATGTTTTATGTCGGCGAGAAGCTTGAGGCGGTCTCCTCGCTTAGAAAAGCGATCCTGGGCATCAAAGTGGGAAAAACCGGCTATGTCAGTATCCTGGGGGGGAAAGGACAACACCGCGGTCATTACATTATTTCCAAGGACGGTGCCCGAGATAATGAAAATATTTGGAATCTCAAGGACATTCATGGCAATCTGGTGTCCCAAACCTTGATCAACAATGCCATCGGGCGTCCCAAAGGGGATATTTTCTATCACACCTATATGTGGCAGAATCCGGGCGATTCTCAACCCCGGAAAAAGATCGCCGCGACTCTCTACTTTGAGCCGTTTGACTGGGTCATTGTGGCAACGTCTTACGAAGACGACTATTTTCAGCCTATTGATCGGGTTAAAGAAATCATCAAGACTCTTTTCCTCCGCATCGTGTTTTACGGAGGATTGACCATGGCGCTGGTGGCGCTTCTGGCGGTGCTGGTGGGGCGACGTTTGATTCACCCCGTAGATCTGGCGACAAATCTGGCCGGGAAGATCGCCGAAGGCGATCTGCAATCCGCCAGAGAGGATTTGGCCAATGCGGAGGCGGAGGGCATTTTACGCTCCCGTGATGAAACGGGCGAGATGCTGCGAGCTTTCAACACCATGACGGGTAATCTGGATTCCTTAATCGGACAGGTTCATCGTTCAGGCATTCAGGTGACCACTTCCGCTACGGAGATTGCCGCGT
>CAYOPU010000211.1:0-3619 GCA_964405915.1 uncultured Smithella sp.
ACAGATAAAATCATGAATGATAGTTTTTGGATAGGATTGTATCCTGGTATGGGTGATGATGCTATTAATTATATGATTAAGAAGATTAGAGAGTTTATTTTTATTCAAAATATAAATAAGATATAATCAGGCAAATACTTGGAGTAATTATGCAAGAAATACAAATACAAAATAGAAAAATAGGATTAAATCACCCTCCTTTAGTAATAGTTGAAATTGGTATAAACCATGAAGGTAGTTTAAAAACAGCTTTTGAAATGGTAGATGCTGCATGGAAATCGGGAGCAGAAATAATTAAGCATCAAACACATATCGTAGAAGATGAGATGAGCAAAGAGGCAAAAAAAGTAATACCAGGTAATGCTTCTGTCTCGATATACGAGATTATGGAAAGATGTGCATTAAATGAAGAAGATGAAATAAAATTAAAAAACTATATTGAATCAAAAGGAATGATTTTTATTAGTACTCCATTTTCAAGAGCAGCAGCCAATAGGCTTGAAAGAATGGGAGTGAGTGCTTATAAAATAGGCTCAGGAGAGTGCAATAATTATCCTTTAATAGAGCATATCGCCTCTTTTGGGAAACCCATGATTGTTAGTACGGGAATGAATGATATAAAATCGATTAAAAAAACTGTTGAAATATTAGAAAAATATAATATAACCTATGCACTTCTACATACAACTAATCTTTACCCTACTCCTGTAAATCTTGTAAGACTAGGTGCCATGCAAGAGCTTCAAAAAGAGTTTCCAAATGCAATTATTGGACTTTCAGACCATACAACCTCAAATAGGGCTTGTTTTGCAGCAACTGCTTTAGGTGCTTCAATTCTAGAAAGGCATTTTACAGATAAAATGGATAGACCAGGTCCTGATATTATAAACTCTATGGATCCAATAGCCTTAAAAGAGTTAATAATAGGAAGTAGTGAAATTGCACTTATGAGAGGTGGTAAAAAAGAGGCAGCAAAAGAAGAGCAAGTAACTATTGATTTTGCTTTTGCAACTATTGTTTCAATTAAAGCAATTAAAAAGGGTGAAGTGTTCACAAAAGATAATATTTGGGTTAAAAGACCAGGAACTGGTTCAATAAGAGCTGAACACTTTGATAGAATACTAGGAAGAATTGCAGAAAAAGATATTGAAGATGATAAGCATATTGATTGGGAGGATATTAGTGAATAATTTATACGATATAAACAGAAGTTTTGAATATGAAAATGGTTATATGGCAACAGCTGAACCACGAAGATTTAGCAAATTTATCTCTCATTTAGAATTTTTTAATATGACATCTAATCTAAGGGGGGAGATTTTAGAATTAGGTGTATTTAAAGGAAATTCTCTTTTTAGATGGATAAAATTTAGGGACTTATTGGAAAATACATACTCTAGAAAAATTATTGCATTTGATATTTTTGGAGAATTTCCTAAAACAGAATTTGAAAATGACAAGACACAAAGAGAACTATTTATAAATGAAACAAATGGTGGAATAGGTATAGAATATGAAGAGCTAGTAAGCTTACTAAATAAGCAAAGCCTAAATAAAAATATAGAAATAATAAAAGGAGATATTCTAGAGACTCTACCAAAATATATAGAATCAAATCCTCAACTAAAAATCTCTTTACTGCATATTGATGTTGATTTGTATGAAGCCACAGATCTTGCATTAAAACTTTTATATGACCATGTTGTAACTGGTGGTGTTATTATTCTTGATGATTATGGGGCATTCTCTGGTGCAAATAAAGCAGTTGATGATTTTTTTAAAAACAAATGCGAGATTAGAAAGTTAAAATATTCTCATGCAATAGCATATATAGTAAAATGAAGAAAATAGTATTCCTAACAGGCACAAGAGCAGATTTTGGTAAACTAAAATCTCTTATAAAAATAACTCAAGAATCAGCTCTTTTTGATACTCATATTTTTGTTACAGGTATGCATATGATTGCAAAATATGGAAAAACAATAAATGAAATTTATAAATCAAACTTTAAGAATATATACCCTTTTATTAATCATGACAATATAGATCACATGGATAGAAATTTAGCTAAAACAATTGAAGGTTTTTCACACTATATTTTAGATTTAAAACCAGATTTAATTGTAGTTCATGGTGATAGGATAGAAGCCATGGCAGGAGCTATTGTTGGAAGTTTAAATAATATACTTGTGGCACATATTGAAGGTGGCGAAGTATCAGGAACTATTGATGAATTAATTAGACACTCCATTTCAAAACTATCTCATATTCACTTAACTTCAAACGAAGAAGCAAAAAAAAGATTAATACAAATGGGAGAGTACGAATCTAGTATTTATCCAATTGGAAGTCCTGATTTAGATGTAATGAATTCAAAAGATTTACCAAGCTTAGATTTTGTCAAAGAATATTATAAAATATCTTTTAAAGATTACTCAATTTTAATGTTCCATCCTGTAACCACCGAAGTAGATAAATTAAAGAATCAAGTTAAAATTTTGATTGATTGTTTGGAAGCAAGTAGTTTAAACTATATTGTAATCTATCCAAATAATGATATTGGTTCTGATTTAATACTAGAAGAGTACAAAAGAGTTGAAAATAATCCAAAGTTTAAAATTTTTCCATCTTTAAGATTTGAATACTTTTTAGTACTTCTTAAAAATGCCCAATTTGCAATAGGAAACTCTAGTGCTGGAATAAGAGAAGCACCATATTATAATATTCCAACAATAAATCTAGGAAACAGGCAAAACAATAGGGTAAAATCAAAAAATATAATATCCATAGATATCGAAATGCAAAAAATCATATCCTCTATAAATCTAGCATTAAGCTTTGAGAAACTTCCAAGAGATATAGATTTTGGAGACGGAAATAGTGATAAAAAATTCCTAAAACTTTTACAAACAAAAGAGCTATGGGAAGTATCTAAACAGAAACAATTTAAGGATTTAACTTGAAAATAGTTGCTATTATCCCAGCTCGTGGTGGCTCGAAAGGACTTCCAAAAAAAAATATTTTAGAGCTTTCAGGGAAACCACTTATTGCATGGAGTATTGAAGCTAGTCTAAAATCACAATATATAACAAAAACTATTGTAAGTAGTGATTGTGATGAAATTTTAAATATCTCAAGTAGGTATGGTGCAGAAACTCTTAAAAGACCAGAAGAACTTGCATTAGACACAAGTCCAACAGAGCCTGTTATCAAACATGTATTAGATAATCTTAACGAATATGAAAAATTTGATTATATAATTTTACTACAAGCAACTTCTCCACTAAGAGATGAAACTATTATAGATAATGCATTCGAACATCTATTTAATAATAATGCAACAGCACTAATTAGTGTAAATGAAATTGATAATAAAATATTAAAAGCATTCAAACTCAATACAAATGGTTATTTAGAGGGTATATCAAATAATATATTTCCATTCTCAAGAAGACAAGATTTACCAAAGGTTTTTATGCCAAACGGAGCAATATATATTATAAAAACTGAAGATTTTTTGAAATCAAATAGACTTTTTACATCAAAAACTATCCATTTTCTTATGGATGAAAATAAAAGTTATGATATTGATACGATAGATGATTTAAAAAAATGTGAT
>CAYOPU010000212.1:0-3581 GCA_964405915.1 uncultured Smithella sp.
GTCTGTTTATTATTTTCCTTATTATCTTCGGGTTTCGGGTCTGGCGTGACACCGGCTTCCAGGACAGACTGCTCATATACGGTCTGTATGGTTGCGCAGCGCGTACCGCCCATGGTATTTTTACACGACAAACCGGACGAACATCCACTTACGAACAGCAAGGCGACAAATGATATTAAGATTTTCTTACGCATAATATATTATTTGCTTTCTTTGGCCGAAACTTCCATTATTTTTTGCTGAAATTTCTCCGGAGGCATGTATCCCACGGTTCTGCTACCATCGGCATAGATAATAGTAGGGATCGACCTGATCTTGAGAGATCGGGACAATGCGTGATTTCTGGACAACGCTGACGTTTCACATTTGGCGGTTTTGATGGTGTCTTTTGATTTACTGTTTATCGCCAAGTCCAGTGATTTGGCTTTGTCCGGCGAACACCACACCTCTTCCATGCCGGGACCGGGGAACAGATACACATAGGCGGTTATACCCTTGCTCTTCGCTAAATCGTTATACTGTTTGTGACAGTAAGGGCAACGCGAATCCATGAATAAAGCCACTTTTTGCGGTCCCGTACCTATAACAACCGCGTCCTGAGACGGGAGATCGGCAAACCCCACCTGCGGCGGCTGGATAATATTTTGCCTCGTTTGGACATTAATGATGTCGCCAATGAATGCGTATTTCATGTCTGGCGTCAAGTACATATAATTATTCTTGAATTCCACCTGGTACATCTTTATTTCATTATTAAATTTCACATTTTCCAGTGTAATATCCGCTCCGAGTATTTTATTGGTTGCGGATTGCACCATGGCCTTGTCTGGAGTTCCTGCTGATACATTAATGCACGGCATCGCCAACAATCCTACTACGGTGGTAATAAACATTTTTTTACTTACTTGCCTTAAATTCATTGCTTCCCCCTTCTTCAGCGTCCTTTAGAGAACGGCCTTTTAGAATAACCACTTCGATATGACGACCGGCATCTATTTCAATCACGGGAAATAGCTTTTCGGCCATCCTCAGATAATATTGCGCCACTTTGTCCAATGCTGATCCGGCGCCGCCGAGACCTGCACTGGCCAAAACATCATCCACGCCAGAACGGGTAGCGGTTGTTGTCTTGGAGTCTTCGCTGCCGCCTGTTATGTCTAGCTTAACCGTACCAACAGGCTTCATTGCCGTGGAAAAACCGGACAGGGTTCCTGCAAACAACGCCATCGCTATCTGCTGCCCCTGTTTACTGACCACCCTGCCACGCAGACCCAGTTTGCCGTCCTCGCCGATGATGTGACCGGAAAGTTCAAAATCGACAGCCTGTCCGTTCTTCCGCACGCACGAGAGGCGCTCTGTCCTGATATAAGCCCGTTCGTCTGATATATTGCCGTAACCGGCACCAATCACAAAACATTCGCGTATATCCAAGCGGAATCGGTTTGGTAAAATGGAAAGGTCCATAATGCTCATTAATACGGGATATGGTTCCGCCTGCGCGCCACCGGATGTCGGGGCATCAATGCCATTCAATAACACAGCCTTCATGAACGACCCTGTGGGCAGCCATTCATCATGTTTTACTTTTTTCTTTAAGGCTTGGCCTGGCTCTTCCGATTTTCCCTTTTGTTCATCCTCTACAACCCTGATACCACCTGAAGCCCTGACCGCAGTAACGTTTGACGGTACTTGATGGCCTCCGGCTGGCATGGCTGTTTGCTGTTGGGGAATACCCTTGTTTGATACAGGCGGAGGCGGAGGCGGAGGCGGGACAATCCCTGTCTTACCCGGTACAGGCGGTATTTTTATGTTTTCCTGCTTGGCGTTGCCGGGTTTGTCATTTTCGCTTCCCTGAGTTTTCTGCTTGGTCATAATCGCATCAAGGTCCGAGCGGATAGTGGTCAGCATTGCCTTCGTATCCGCATTCTCCTTTTCCAGCGCTTTAATATTCTGTCCTTCGGCCGCAACCCACAGGTCACGCTCAACACGGTCCGAAAGCAATGACATCTTGCCGTAGTTTTTTTGGGCAACCTTGTCTTTCTGGCTGAGATTAACTTCCCCCTTTTTCTTGCCCATGAACGACGACATCATTACAAGTCCTGCCGTTATCAGGATAAATATCATTGCTATGGCAATAATCGTTACACGTTGTTTTTTTTGCGGATTGAGATTGACCCAAAGAGACGTGAAAAAATTTTTTGGGGTGCCTGCTTCCTTTACAGACTCTCCTTCAGCCGCTGGAGTATTTTCCACCGGTTTCTCTTCATCCGTTTTTTTAAGCCCCTTATTCCATTTCCACTTCATCTTCCACTTCATCGAGTTTTCTTGCAAAGGGTTGTTTAATGACAAAACAAACCTCTTGCTTCTCCTTTCGGCGTTTTACGGCTATGGTTAATGGTTAGTTGTGTAATCTCTGTCTGTCCCGGGGACTGGCTATTCGATATTGCGCGAGAATAGAATACAGCATTGCCTGGATTTCGGTTGCGCTATGGTTTTTCTGCAGATCGCTAATCAGGAACTCAAACCCCATGCGCGGCACTGTTTTGTCCAGATGTATGTAGTCACTGAAAGACGGGGCCCCCTGCAAGTGGAAATGTCTCTGTACGGTATAAACAGAGTAGAGATATTTGGCGAGTTTGTCCCGTAAATTACATGCGTTGTCGTGAGGGTTCATGCCGTTGATCTGTGACATAACCCCTATAAATTCATTTACGTTGCCATTCAGTACTTCATACATAAACGCCCTGATGTTCTGATGTTTGACAAACTCGCCAAATGCTTCTCTCATTTGAATTCGGCAAGGAGACCCCGTCCGAGAGGGCGGGGAGGAATTGCTGCTTTTTAAGCCGCGATCCTCTCTGTCCTTACGCTCCCCCTTTCTATGAGAAATGTGTTTGCCCTTTCGAGCCGTTTAAGTTGTTTTACGTTGGCGGATGAGTGAATCTTTGTCCCGTTTAAAAGACGGAGGTCGAAATAACCCGTGGTTCTCCGGCCAAACACGAAACACTCTTGACCCCGGAAGGCCACCTTGTCGTATCGCTGAAATCCTTTGGTGAACCGTGGGACTGTGTTTCTGATATGACTACGATCCCCTTTGAACAGCTTTCGGTTACACTTCCGCACCTGCTTGATCATGAACGGACTGATTCTTACTTGGGTACTTCCTCCAGCAATAACGTAAGCGTCATTTACGTGCGACTTGGACAAGCCGAGGGCAATCCTGTTTGTTTTGGTGATATACCCATAGGAATGTCCCGCGCCGGTTTCGTTGACCAGGCGCCAACGCACCATCGACATGAAAGTCTCAGCCTTGAAGCCCTTACTCGGCCTGGCCACTAAATTTAGCAATCCCTTGTGGTGCCGGCCATGGCATGACTCGCAAAGCGTGATTAGATTATCCGGGCGGTTGTTCCTGTGTAACACGTAAACCATGTTCTTCCTCCTTTCTAAAAATTGCCGGTTAAAGTAGAACCGGCCAGCCCTTTCGAGCCGTAAGCGCCGCATCGGGATTGTTGGAGTGGCTTTTTCTGCCGGCAACACCGTCCCTACCTCTCAGGACTTTTAATCACCGGCGACAGAGC
>CAYOPU010000213.1:0-3579 GCA_964405915.1 uncultured Smithella sp.
CTCTTAGCATATTTATTTCTACAATGTTCACAATATCTATGCTTATAACCCTCAGGCAACTCTCTTTGGCATTTCTTACTTTTACACTTATTCATCTCCATATTTTTCTCCTTCCAATATTTTTTGTTCTACATTAAATGGCAGTTCCATGATCCTTTTCTTTATATCTGGTAATGCCTTTGACCAGTAGTTTTCTGGTGATGGATCTAGCATATCTAATCGTTGGACTAGTCCTTCAATATCTAAATAAGTTTTTTGTATGTACTCAGCATAATATTGTAAACTTTGCTGAGCAGCTTCAGCTTCACCCATCTCAAAATATGCCATTGCCTCTACAAATGAAACCATGTTAACTGCATATAAATTTTCTCTTATTTCTTTTATTCTATCATCCATCTTGTCAGGACTTGATGCAGGTAGTATCTTCCCCCAAAATGATTCTGGCTGATTTTTGATAAAATCTAAACTTACATTTTGGCTTAACATTAAAAGGTTTCTACTATCCTCACAATCATTAGCAATTCTCATCAGAGCTAGTTCTTTTAACTTTTGATTCTTTATAACCATCGCTTGCAAAAGTTTTTGTTTGCAACTATATGCAGAAGCTAATCTATCATACTCTTGTCCCTTTCTTACTTCTTCAACGGATATTTGTATTAACTGAATTTGTTCTGCAATTTGAGCAATCTGCATCTGAGTTGCATAATTTGTCATGGCTTGACTTATATCTGGTGTAATATTAGTTTTTTCTAAAGATATAGTTGATACTATTTTTTTAGTCTTTGGGTTAACCAAGTTTGCCATCAAAGAACCATCTTTCCTTGTCATTAATTTTAAAGATCCTTCGGCTAACTTTCTATTTTGTTCGTCAGTTAACACTGCTTGAAAAGTTTCCTTAGGTACTGATGATTTTATTAAATTTACAAAGTTTGGAGCTGAATAAAGCATCTTTTCTATACTCGATAAAGTAGCTTTTGCACTCTTTATTGAATATGACGGTAAAATTGAGCCACTCAAATCGGTATTGTTGAGCCACCATTACGTCGCTCTTAAGTGAGCCACCCAAATCGCAATTATTGAGCCACTCTAAATATAGAAAATAAAGCTGTCTTTGAAATGTAGAGACAGCTATTATTTTGTTTATTCTCAATTATTTTCTATTTGATTCACCATATAAAACTAACTCATATGCGTTGGGAATGATACGATCCAATATTGAATCTGCTATAATATTTCCTCCAAGATTTCGATGCCATTCGACTGGTTCTAACTGAGAACACACAATGGTTGTTTTAGTGCCATATCGATATTCTAAAAGTTGAAAAATATTTTGCGCTTCCCTTTCTTGAACACTTGTCATTAGAAAGTCATCAATAATTAATACATCATATTTCGAGTATTTTTTAATCACTCTTGTGATTGTTTGTGTTAGATCATATTCTTGATGGCACTCACTTAAGAATTCAAAGATGCGACAATAGTATGTTGTATAACTACTTTCGCATGCGTGGTTTCCCAAGGCATTTGATATATAAGATTTCCCAGTGCCACATGCTCCCAATAATACGACATTTCTATGATCTCTAATATAGTTGTTGGTCATTAATTGTTCAATCACAGATCTATTGATTTGACGTTCAGGAGAGTAGTCTATCTCTTCAAGACGAGCACCTGCTTGAGATAATTTAGCCCTTTTTTTCAATCTATTAATCGTATTATTTTTACGTGAAATATATTCTTCACTACTAAGTCTTTCTAATACTTCAATAGTTTTAAGACTTGATAATTCACCTGTTTCGATGATGTTTAATAATTCTTCTGCCATGATAGGTAAGCGCATTTCTCTAAATCTTTTTATGATATTTTCTATATTGATATTATTCATAATATGCTCCGCCTCTTAGGAATCTCCCTTTTATAGGTTCTTCTTCTTGTTTGATAGTTATAATGTCTTGATTATTCACTAAAATACCTTTAATATTTTTATAGCTAGGGCTACTTAAATGTTCTAGCGCCAGTTGACAGGCAGATTCGAGTCGTTCATTACTGAATTTGTCTGCCAACTTTAAGATAGAATGGACTGTTCTATACTGTTGCTGTTCGATGCTACTACTTTCAAACCGCTTCAGTATCACTTGATAAGTGAATGGTCCTTTTTGTTTGGCCCAATTTAAATACCGTGCCTTGTTCCACTTACTATGCGCATTACTATTTTTAGGCATGTGAGATGGATCGGTAGAGTATGAACCATTCGCATTGGGAATGATGCGATGCTCTGTTAAGTGCTCTCCTAAGTGATATATTTGAAGCTCAGAAGCAGTTATTTTAAGCTTTACTGTTTCACCGATGTATTGATAAGGGACAGAGTAATAATGTTTTCTAAAGCTTATATGAGCGTTGTTTTGCACTTTGGCCTGACGCCACTCAGCGAGCTCATAAGGAGCTTTGGGCAAAGGAGTGAGACATTGCTTCTCAAGTTTATTAAAAGAAATACTTCTACTACCTTCTCTTTTTTGAAATGGTCTGTCATTTAATTTTTCTAATTCTATAAAGAGTTGTTCATTTGCCTCTTCTAATGAGAAGAACTGGTAGTTTCTAATTGCTGCTATTAAACGCTTTTGAGCTTGATTTACAGAGCCCTCAACACTCGCCTTATCTTTAGGTTTTCGAACTCGTGTTGGCACAATAGTCATACCATAGTGATCTGCCATTTCTCGATAACTTTGATTTGGAATAATTTCATCTCTTGTATTTTTGATGATGCCTGTTTTTAAATTATCAGGAACCAATATTTTACTGACGCCACCAAAGTATTCAAACATATTAATATGCACTTTAATCCAATTAGGAAGTGTCATGTCAGGTGTTATTTCCGCATACATATACTGAGAGAAAGGTAAAACTCCAACGAAAAGTTGACCTTTAATGATTTCTTTTGTTTCTGGATCTTTCCAAGATGGCCTTACACCTGACCAATCAACTTCTATTTTTTCACCCGCTTTATTTTGAATAATATCTGTAAAACCAGTTTTTGATAAATGTTCTCTAAAATACTTTTTGAACTGAGTGAGTTTGTACCAATTCTTCTTAGACAATCGACATTCAGTAACGTATTCCTCCCATAATAATTGCATCGTGACTCCAGGTTTTGAAAGTTCTCTCGATAATAATTCATAATTTGGCATCACAATACTTTCGAGTCTCTTAGGGCCTGTAGAAATGTCAAAGACTTCATGTAATTTTCCTTCATCCAACGATTCTATTTCGATGTAACTCAATTCTGATGCTTCCATTAACTTTACTGCTTTATTCACTGTGTTGCGTGCTAAATTGAGTGATACTGCAATGGACCGATTACTCATCTCCTTTCTCTTCAATTGTGCGATACTTTTAAAATAATGTGTCATAAAAACACCTCCTATTATTGACAGAAAAAAACTGCACAAGTTTGATTCTGTACAGTTAAATTTTATAAAATAAGAAGTGGCGCATCAATAGCGATTTAGTATGATTAAGAAATGATGATTTGGGTGGCTCAAAAATAGCGTTTTCAATGGCTCAAATCAAGCGACGTATTCA
>CAYOPU010000214.1:0-3575 GCA_964405915.1 uncultured Smithella sp.
CGGCAATGGATTGCGAAATATCGCGGAGCGTCTTTTCATTGACGGCAAGTCCTTCCGGCTTGCCATTGGGCGCGATACCAAACCAAAGCTCGCCTTCGCCATGCTTGTTGAGAATCGCCGAAATGGAGATCAGGCCTTCTTTGAGCGCGGTCAGGCTTTTCTTCAGTTCAACGGTTTCACTTTCCTTAAGCCCCATATCCGCTTCCCTTCAGTTCTTCGCAACATAACGACTCGACAACGCGTCGCAGTTAAAATTCGGCTTCCGGCATCGGTTCATTCACCGAAACCTACCAGGCTGAACATACCCAAACTTTTCTTTGCAGGCCTGACACAGACAATGATCGTCAACCTCGCCGTTTGATTTTTCAAAGAGGTCGCCTAAAATCTCTGCCGGATTCTTGTTGCTGTTTTCCTGAATGGGTTGTCCACAATTACTGCATAGTTCCATACACCTATCCTCATGGTTATTCAAGCGTTCATCTGAGAAATCTTTTCTGCCTGAAGGTATTTTTTGTTTTCACAATCGGTACCTATCTTGAAAGTTGTTTCTAATGCGATCACCAATCTTCGGGAACTTTTCCAGACTCATTTAGTTGAACACCATCAAATATTGTCCCACCTTTTTTTATTACGTTACGATTCGCTCTGCTTAAGCTTTCGGCAGAGTATGGAACCCTTACGGCGTCCAAGTTTAGCTTAACTGTTTTATTTTTTGTATAAAATAGAATGACATCATGTTTTCTTGGAAAGTTACCAGCAGGATGAGACGGTGCCGTATAACACCAAACTATTTCATTCCGAAAATTTTCTTTTCCACAAATATCGTCCATTACGATTTTTACATAATGGCTCATTTTTTGGTCAAGATGCACATAAATACTGCCGTCATCATCCAACAATTCACGTTGATAAATTAACCGTTCACGTAGCGCTTCGATAAACTCCGCTGTATCAACTTTATCCGCATAGCTTCTTTTTCCGTCTTTACCACCAAAATCACTCTTCGTCGCAAACGGCAGATCGATACAGATGAGTTTCACTTTCCCTTTGACTTTATCTTTAATCAGAGGATCCACATTGCGGTAACAGGTTTTCAAAAATTGCAGATTGTCGCCCTGGACAATCAGATTTTTCCATTCGCCGTTTTTCGTCTCGCCCAGACAGCGCACGGTTTGCAGCGGCGCGGCGCCGATGCCGGCATGGGCTTCCGCCAGAATGGCCGCCTTGGAGCGTTTGCCCGCATATTCCAGCGTAGGAATCTTGGCGCGATCCAGCGCCTGCACATCAAATTTTTCGGCCATGCCGGGAAAAAGTTTGGGCAGCAAATCCGGTTTCGGTTCCACGCCCTTATTAATCGCCTCGATCAAACCGGCTTTGTCTTCTTCCGTCAGATTCAGTTTAACCATTTATCCTCCATAACGCTTACTTCATTTTCACCAGTGCGTCGTCACCCAGTTCATGCATGATTTGTTTTTCCAGCTTTTTGGGATCGGGCAGTTTGTCTTTTAGTTCCGGCGGCAGGCGGCGCGTTAAGGTGTATTTTGCAACCCCCACCGGTTTATCAATACCCTTGAGGGCGTATTCCACTTCCAGCCGGTTGCGGTCGCCGCAAAGAATAATGCCGATAGCGGGATTTTCATCCGCCTCCCGGACAAAGTCGTTTAACAAATTGAGATAAAAATTCATTTTGCCTGCATACTCGGGTTTGAATTTTCCCGCCTTCAGTTCAATGGCCACCAGGGCCTTGAGCTTACGGTGATAGAAAAGCAGGTCCAGGTAATAGGTGTCATCGTTGAGTTTGACAGGGTATTGATTGCCGATAAAGGAAAAACCCTGCCCAAATTCCAGCAAAACGTTGCGGATGTGATTGACCATCCGCCGTTCCAGCTCTCGCTCCACCACCGGTTTGGTGATGCCCAGAAAATCAAGGGCGTAAACATCCTTCATGGCCTCGTCCGCCTGTTCGGCCAGCGCGGGCGCAAGGGTTTTTTGAAAATTGTGTTGCTTGGCCGATTTCCGCTGGCGGCCATAGGCGTCGGTGCTGATCTGATGGGCCAGTACGTTGCGGCTCCAGCTCATTTCCGCTGTCATCCGCAGATAGTATTCCCTCGCGTCCGGGTCTTTGATCTTGGTCATGACGGCAATATTCTGTCCCCAGGGAATTTCTCTAACAAGCTGTAAGAGATTTGGGAAATTTTGATATTCTGTATACAGTTGACGCATGAACCAAAGGTTTTGCGCTGAAAATCCGGTTGATCCGGAAAATTCCTTTTGCAAATCCTTCGCCAGACGCTCGACAACCGCTTTGCCCCACCCTTCGCGCTCCTGCCGCTGGGTAATTTCTCTGCCGATGTCCCAATATAGATCAATCAATTCCTTGTGCACGGCGCGGTAAGCCATCATCCGGCTGTTCTGGATACGCTGCCGAATGGCTTGCAAAAATTTACCGTACTGAATCGGGGATAAAGTGTCTTTATTTTTATCCGTCATGAATAGCGTGTCTCCTTGCCAATGATCGTGTGTTTACTAATGACTGGTAAAACTTTCCGCCAATAACTGGTTTAATACATCCCTTTCCGTCTGTCCCTGGGTTTGCGGCCTTAAGTTGAATTTATTGATCCTGAGGAACCGGTAACCATAGCTTTCCAGTTCCATTTGTCTTTGCGTGTCGTAATCCAGATAGCTTTGGGAAAAGTTAAGATTGTTGACGTCGCGTGGATTTTGGAAATGATGTTCCAGCCCGTCATATTCCAAAATCAGCGTTTCTTCCTTGCCGCCTTTGGCATAGGTCAAAAGAAAGTCGGCACGGTATTTCGGGATGCAGGCATTGTATTCGGCGGCAATATATTTTCCGATGTCAAACTGCGGGATGATCTTGATATGCTCGCGCCGCTCTTGCACAAACGGGGTCTCCAGCAGCAGCGCATATAATTTCTTCTCCATGGACGATTCAAAAACCGCTTCATTTTCAATGAAGAAATCATTCTTTTTATTGAGTTCCAATGTGCTTGAATAGTGTTTGAGCGCATCACCCAGGTGCGTATTGCTGAACTGTTCAATGGGCTGGCTCATGACAAATATCATGGTGTCTTTGGCGCGGCTGAAACCAACATTCAGCCTTTGCATCCTGAGGTGATGGATGCTTTCCGCTTTGCCGCCAACCGCCGGATAGATATTGGCCAGCCTGGCATTGTCCAGTTTTTTATCTTCCACAAATGAATAATAAACAATGTCGCGCTCCTCGCCCTGCACATCACCGACAAACCAGATGGTCAGTTTGTGGTCACGCCTCAGAATGGCCATGTTGAATCGTTCATTGAACGACTGCTCCATCCGCACCTGCTGTTCTTTAAAAGACGTAATGATGCCGATGGTGCCCTTAAAGCCGTTATCCAGACGTTTTTGAATATCATTGGCAATCGCTTCAATTTCGTCAAGATTAGTGTTTGGACCGGCCTTGCCCTGCGTCTCGACGGAGATAAACTGCAAGACTTCGCTGATGGGCTTGGTGCGGATGCGATTGACGATCAGTTCCATCTGCGCTTCTTTGTAAAAATGATCGTTGGAATAGCTGA
>CAYOPU010000215.1:0-3547 GCA_964405915.1 uncultured Smithella sp.
ACACGGAAATAACCTTCGCGATCTGTCGGTTCAAAATATTTTTTGAAGATGTCTTCCGGAATCCGTTCCAGTTCCACCCAGGGATAAACCGCCTCGTCCAGCGTCTTCAGAAGCGGAAGATCCATATCCGTGGCAAAAATCTGAAGATTGCGGAAGGCAAATTGCCCCATGTTTTCAGCAAGAAGGATGGCAAGAGTAAACGGTTCTGGCCCCATAGCGCAACCTGCATCCCATATCCGGACGCGGGCGCGTCCGGATATGATGGGAATCAGTTTTTTTACGGCCATTTCCAGGGGAGCCTGATCACGAAAGAAGAAGGTAAAAGCCATTAGTTGATCAACCTTTCACAGAGAGCGTTTTTCTCCTCCATCTGTGTTTTGGCAATCAAACGAGGCAGATCCAGAATCAGGGCAACGGTGCCATTGCCCAGAATGGTGGCGCCGGACACCTCTTCGACATGCCGATAGAGTCTTCCAAGCTTCTTGATCACGGTCTGATGTTCGCCGATGACTTCGTCGATCACCAGGCCAATCCGGTTATTGTCATACCGGGTAATCGCTATCTGCTCGATATCCGGACGCTTTCCACCAATCCCGAATCTTTTGCGCAAATGGATGTAGGGAACTATCTCGCCCCGGATATTGATAAAATTCTGACCATGCGACTTTTCCGCATCCTCACAGGTCAATTCGATACATTCCTCAATCGCCGACAGGGGAATCACAAAAAAAGTATCGCTGATCCTGGTGAGCAGGCCGTCAATAATGGCCAGGGTCAGGGGAATCTTGAGCGTGACGGTGGTTCCTTCGCCTGTCTTGCTGCTCATTTCGACAGATCCCTGAAGAGCGTCAATATTCTTCTTGACCACATCCATGCCCACCCCGCGGCCTGAGACATTGGTGACAACTTTGGCCGTGGAAAAACCGGGCGCAAAAAGAAAAGAAAAGATTTCCTTTTCCGACAAAACAGCATCCGACATAATCAATCCTTTTTCCACCGCCTTCCTGAAGATGGCGTTTTTGTCCAGACCGGCTCCATCATCAATAATCTGGATAAGAACAAAAGCTCCCGAATGGACAGCGGAAAGAAGGATATTCCCCTGCCTGGGCTTTCCCAATTTCACGCGTTCAGCAGGAGATTCTATGCCATGATCAATGGCATTGCGGATCAGATGAACCATGGGATCGTTGAGCTTCTCAATCACTGTCTTGTCCAGCTCCGTCTCTGCGCCACCCGTGGATAAAACAATCTCTTTGCCCAATTCCCGGGACAAATCCCGGACCAGTCGATTGAATTTGCTGAATGTGCTTCCAATGGGCATCATGCGGATGCTCATGGTGTTGTCTCGCAGCTCCGCCGTCAGACGCTCCACTTCTTCGGCGATTTGGATGAACTCGATGTTGGAAAGCAACACCGACGCCTGGCTTAAACGCGATTGCACCGTGACAAGTTCACCAACCATGTTGACGAGCGCATCGAGGCGATCCGCCGGAACACGGATGCTTCCCGCCATATCCTTCGCCTGACGTTCCTTTCTGGCCTCCCGGATAACCGCCTGTTCCGCCAGGGCCGAGGCAACCTTATCCGGGGCGATAACTCCCGCATCTACAAGAATTTCACCAAGCGGTTTCTGTTTATTGACCGCCTCATGAATCTGTTCCGCCGTGATGTCTCCCCGATCGATGAGAATATCGCCTAAGCGCTTGTATTCAATGTCCGTTTCAATAAAATCGTCCCGGTCAATAAGATCGATATTCAACTTACAATCATTTTCAACAAAGATGAAGACGTCACGGATCGCGTTGATTCCCTTGTTGGTTCTCAAGATCATATCCCAGGAGGTATAACAGGCTTCAGGATTGATGTCCGGTAAAAGCGGAATGTCTTCGGTGTGCGCTATGGTCTTGCATTGACCAAGATCCGAAAGTTCTCTCAATAGGGAAATCGGATTGGTTCCGGAAAGAAAAATTTGCGGGAACGGTTGGAAGCGAATACGGTAGGTCGCTGTTTTTTCCTCCTCCTTTGTTTCCGGAATGCCGTCTTTTGCAATCGTTTCTTCTGATGTTTCCGCCTTCTCCGACTTCTCTGTCTGGCCGATAATCCTGCGAAACGCATCAATAATCTCTTTGGCTTTAACAATATCGGAAGGAGCTCCGTTTGGCGCTCCGACCATCTCTTTGATCTGATCACATGCCGAAAGGGTTAAATCAATAAGCTCTTTTGTCACCACGGATTTTCCGCTTCGGACAAGATCATAGACCGTTTCTATGTCATGGGTGAAGGAGGCGATTTCGTCAAAACCATACATGGCCCCCGAACCCTTGATGGTATGCATGGCCCTGAATACACTGCCAATAATCTCCTCATCGGCAGGCGCCTTCTCCAATTCCAGAAGGGATTGTTCTAATATGGCAAGAAGTTCGTAAGCTTCTTCCCTGTATGCTTCCCCGTGTCCGTCTTTCATCCAAGAACCTTCTTCACAACGGCTAACAGCTGCTCCGGCTTAAAAGGCTTGACGATCCATCCCGTCGCCCCCGCTGTCTTCCCCTCCATCTTCTTTTCTGTTTGAGATTCCGTAGTCAGCAAAATGATCGGAATAAATTTGTAGGTGGAATTTTGACGCAAAGCCCGGATCAGACCTATGCCGTCCAGATTCGGCATATTCAAGTCTGTAATAACCATATTCAGGGGAAAGCCACCTGTTAATTTCGCCAGGGCGTCACGACCATCCGTTGCTTCCAAAACTTCATAACCGGCGCCTTTCAGCGTAAAGCTGACCAGTTGCCGGACACTGGCTGAATCATCAACCGTCATGATCTTTTGCATATTTTTCTTCTTTGCTCCGAGTTGTTCCTTTTATGAATATTTTATCCAAAAACATGAATTGCAGCGATCCAAGGAGCAACCTACGGTTTTTGCATATCCGGCATCCCTGATCGTTTGGATCAATGTATCGGAAACAGGTTCGCCAAAACGGATTTCTTTTTTCATCCTCACAGCATAACGATGGGCCGAACATATGAGCTGCAACACCGACAAATCAGCTCCTTCCACCTGCTCGCACTGGAGGGTCAGGCTTTTTACTTTCTCCATTGCCGACAAAAGGATTTCTTTGAATTCCGCAGCATGGGAGATCGTCAAAGTACCTCTCAAGTTAAGAATCCCCTTCTCCCCGGCAATCGTCAAATCATGTTTCATGTCATCATTCATTGAACAAAGGACTTTCTGAGATTCCCGTCAAAACGTAGAATATCATGTATGAACGTAATGTGGCATCAATACTAATCGAGGCCATTGGTCATGTCAAGAGGTTTTACGCCCCCTCGAAGCTTCTCCTTTTTTCATGGATTGCAATCAAACGATCAGTTTGAGTTTACGCAAATTCCGGATCATATCCGCTCGATCAATGGGCTTGACCAGATAAGCATCACACAATCCGTAAAATGCAGCAAAAACATTTTTGGGATCATCCAACGCCGTGACAATAATCACTTTTGTGCCGTTGGAGGATAAGATTCCCCTGGCTTTTTCCAGAGAACGGATTCTT
>CAYOPU010000216.1:0-3539 GCA_964405915.1 uncultured Smithella sp.
AAGATCAGCAAGTTAGTCTACGACAAAGCTCCACCCGAGTGGAGTGACCCGCTATTGCCCATAACCCATGGCCTTTTAATAATAAACCGTGCTGCCCTCCCCTAATATGCCATCCGCTTCCCGTTGCAGCCTGTCACAGATATCGAGTCGAGTTTCATCTCCTAAACTGACAATTATCTCACTTTTTTCATTAAGAATATGAATGTAACATTCGTATTTACCTTTATATTTATGAATTGTCTCATTCAGCGATGCGATGCCTTCAGGTGTAACTTTTTCGGCGTCAACCATAAAACGAACCTGTTTGTAAGGATTTTCCAAGGCTTTGCTCAACGGGATTACATCCTGTGCAATAATTTTAAGTGATTCATCGCCGATATCGATACTGCCCTGAATAACAACCGGCTCGTCGGCATGGAGCAATTCAAAAAATTTCTTATAAACGTCCGCCCAGAAAATGATGTTGACTGAACCCTGTAAGTCTTCCAGGACGACATTGCACATCACATCTTTTCTCTTGGTTAATCGTTCTGCAAGGGAACTGATGACTCCGGCAATAGTAATCGTGTCCTTATCCCTTTTTGTGTTTAAAGTTGTTGAATTTGCATTGGTAACCAGTTTTAATTTGTCAGCATAACCATGCAGGGGATGACCGGTAATATAAAAACCCAGGGTGTCTTTCTCTATAGAGAGGAGTTCTTTCCGGTCCCATTCGGGAAGATTCGGTATTTGAAAAGATGTTCCTCCCTTGGCTTTGGATGGTTCCGCAGCATCCAACTGATCGAAGATGCTTGCCTGATTGCTTAGTAATTCCTTCTGCTTGCGCTGTGCCTCCTCCATGGCGGCATCCAGACATTCCATGAGCTGACGGCGGGTGTATCCCAGCGAATCAAAGGAACCGCATTTAATCAGGCTTTCAATGACTCTGCGATTAACCTTGCGCAGATCGACACGGCTCAGAAAGTCCATAAAAGAAATAAATTTTGCTTCCTGGCGCATGGCGATAATAGATTCAATCGCTGCTTCGCCGACATTTTTTACAGCCGCCATACCAAAACGGATATTCTCGCCCGAGATGCTGAAATCCTTTTGTGATTCATTAATGTCCGGCGGCAGAATATTGATGCCCATTTCCTTGCAATTGGACATGTGCTTGATGATCTTGTCGCGGTTGTCTTTCTCACTGGTCAAAAGCGCGGCCATGAAGGCAACCGGGTAATGCGCCTTGAGATAAGCGGTCTGGTATGTAATAATGGCATATGCGGCGCTGTGAGACTTATTAAATCCATATTCGGCAAAAGTCTCCATCTGGTCCCAAATAGTTTTTGCCGTGTTTTCATTAATTTTTTGTTTTTTTGCGCCTTCCAGAAATTTCGGTTTCTCTTTTTCCATCGCAGAAACTTGCTTTTTCCCCATCATTTTACGCAGCGTGTCGGCCTGGGCCATGGTGTAACCGCCAATGACATTGGCTATTTGCATAACCTGCTCCTGGTACAGGATGATGCCGTAAGTTTCTTTCAGAATGGGTTCAAGCTGCGGCAAATCATAGGTAATTTTTGTTTTACCCTGCTTTCGGGCAATAAATTCCGGCACCATTTTCATAGGTCCGGGACGATAAATAGCAAGCAACGCCATGACATCCTCGATGCAATCCGGCTTCATGTTGACCATGATGTCCTTCATGCCGGAACTTTCCAATTGAAATACGCCGTCCGTTTCGCCTTTCATCAGTAATTGATAGGTTTCCGGATCATCAAGAGGTAAGTCGTTTATATTAATGGTAATATCATGTGATTCCTTTATAAAATTCAGGGCGTTTCTAATGACCGTCAATGTCTTGAGTCCCAGAAAATCAAATTTTGTCATGCCGACTGCTTCAATATCTTTCATGGAATACTGAGAAACGATATCGTCTTTCGGCGCAAACAGCGGCACACGCTCGACCAGTGGCACATCTGAAATCACCACGCCCGCGGCGTGAACGGAAGAATGACGATTGAGACCCTCCAAGACCAGCGAAAGCGACAAGAGTTTGTCAATTTGCGGGTTTTTCCTGCGTTCTTCGGCAAACCGCGGCTCCATTTTAAAGGCATCGGTCAGCTTAATATTTAAAACATTAGGCACAAGTTTAGCAATGCGGTCCGCATCGCCGTAAGGGATGTTGAGCGCACGCCCCACATCCCGGATGACGCCTTTGGCCATCATTTTCCCAAAGGTGCAGATTTGCGTGACTTTATCCTTGCCGTATTTCTCCGTCACGTATTTGATGATTTCCCCTCGGCGTTCCTGACAGAAATCGATGTCGATATCCGGCATACTGATACGGTCCGGGTTTAAAAATCTTTCAAAAAAAAGACCGTAGCGCAGGGGATCTATATCGGTGATGCGGATGGCATAGGCTACCAGAGACCCCGCAGCGGAACCGCGTCCGGGACCGACGGGAACATCATGGTGCTTGGCGTGCTTAATAAAATCCGAAACGATCAGAAAATAGCCTGCGAATCCCATCTTTTTAATGATTCCCAGCTCTAAACGCAGACGCTTGTTATATTTTTCACGAACAGCGGCCTCGTCCTCTTTCTGATATTTTAAAATGGTCGGCATGAGCTTTCCCAGCCCTTCCACCGCCTTGCGTTCCAGATAATCTTCTAAGGATTCTTCAGGATTTTTAATTTCGAATTTCGGCAGATAGAACTTGCCGAACTCAAAAGTCATGTTGCAGCGTTCGGCGATCCTCACGGTGTTAGTTATGGCTTCCGGTGTGGCGGCAAAAAGCGTCTGCATCTCCTCCGGAGATTTGACATAAAACTGATCCGAAGCCATTCCCATCCGGTCGTTGTCTTCGATTGTTTTTCCCGTCTGGATGCACAAAAGCACATTGTGGGCCTCGGCATGGTCACGATTGAGATAATGACAGTCGTTCGTGGCTACAAGCGGAATGGATAATTCCTTGCTCAGTTCAATCAATCCCTGATTGGCAATCTTTTGTTCAGGAATGCCGTTTTCCATGATTTCCAGATAGAAATTGCCTTCTCCAAATATCTCCAGATATTCCCTGGCTGATTTTCGGGCTTCGTCCATATTGCCCCGGACGATATGGGAGGCGATTTCACCGTGGAGACAGGCACTGGACACAATCAGGCCGTCGCGGCATTGTCTAAGCAATTCTTTATCAACACGCGGGCGGTAATAAAATCCGTCGATATGCGCCGACGACGTCAGCTTCATCAGGTTTTTATATCCCTGCATATTTTTGACAAGAACAACCAGATGGCGTGTTGCTTCGCCGATGGAGGACGTCGTCTTGTCCATACGGCTCCGGGGAGCAACATATAATTCGCAACCAATAATCGGCTTGATGCCATTGGCGTAGGCCTGCTTGTAAAAATCGATGGCGCCAAACATATTGCCGTGGTCGGTAATGGCCATGGCAGGCATTGCGTATTCTTTGGCCTTTTTAAAGAGGTCATCCAGACGGATCATGCCATCCAGAAGACTGTATTGCGTATGAACATGGAGATGAACAAAATTTGCGTGCT
>CAYOPU010000217.1:0-3529 GCA_964405915.1 uncultured Smithella sp.
CACCCCAACGCAAACGCCAGTGTAGACGCCAGCGCCAGGACGCACGGCCAGAAGACCCACGTCGCCGATCGGGGGACATAAATATTCATATTTTCCCTTCCCACAGCACCCGGCCGTCCGGGCCGCCGTGGAGACGCCATGTCATGCCGTTGTATAACGGGACGAGCCCCTGTGACCACAGGTCGACGGCGGGCTGGTACGGATATCCGTCTCCGGGGATGTGCTCAGCGTATTTCCATGCCGAGCGGGGGAGGCGGAAGAGTGAGCCGAAGTACGCCCAAATTGAGCCCCAGACCGAGTCCCCGACCGAGGCCCTGACCGTGTCCACGACCGAGGCCCTGACCGAGGCCCTGACCGAGGCCCAGACCGAGCCCCTGACCGAGTCCCAGGCCGAGTCCCAGACCGTGTCCACGACCGTGTCCACGACCGAGGCCCTGACCGAGGCCCAGACCGAGCCCCTGACCGAGTCCCAGGCCGTGTCCACGACCGTGTCCACGACCGAGTCCCCGACCGTGTCCACGACCGAGGCCCACTCGCGCAACAGCGCGAGATGCGCCGGCGTAATCTCATTCGGCGGGGGTACTCCAAACGGGTCGATAATGTCCTGCTCCGGGAGGATGGCCCGAAGTTTTTTGAGCCATTCGGCATGGGCTTTGCGGCACTCCTCCTCCGCGAACTCTGCCCGATACCACTCCGGGCGGTCGTCCTGATCCACGCGGTACGTCCACGCGTCGGGACGTAAGTAGGATTTATTGCGCGGGGTAATCTCCACCCGCACGAATGTTTGTTCACGGCCGTCGTCTTGGAGTTTGGCCGCCTGGACTAGGTCCTCATGTGAGTCGACGCCGAATTTCCACAACACCTCACCGTTTTTTAAAAATAAACAAGAAAACGCCTCGCACATCACACCCTCCCTGCTTTCGCCGCCCGCCGCTCCGCCGCCGCGTCCTCAATGCGCTCCTCGCATTCGGTGCAGACCATCTCGCCGTCGATGACATCCAGCTCATCGGCCGTAAACCATCTCAAGCACGCCCAGCACCGGCGGCGGTCGTCTTCCGGCTCCTGGTACCCGTCATCTTCCGGCGTTCCCCGGAGTCGGCCGGACTCGAAGAACGGGCCGATTTTGTCTCCCGTGACTGTTCTCATCATTCCCTCCTTTGCATTCCAGTCGTCACCGAAAAAGAATAAACCCGATCATCCCGGCAATCATGAGCGCCAGGACGATCCAACCAAAAATCCCAACAACGTCGTCATCATCAAAGCGGTTGTTGCGGTGCATCATTCCCTCCTATTTCGACAGCATTCCAACGATTGAGCGACCGTCTACCAGGGTATTCGTTTCGCGCCGTTTCGATGCGGCCGTCCGGTAGCATTCGATAAATCGTTTTTTTACGAAATCATTGTTTGGTTCCGACTGGCCAAACCCCCTCCATCCCCCAAATGCCAACCGTACGGCCTCGTTCACAACCGGATCATCGATGGAGGGTCCGGTTATCAGCGCGAGGTTAGCCCTATTCCACGCGTCCAACGCCGCCGATTCAACCCGCTCGTCCTGAAGTCCAAGGGCCGCCTCGCGGATTTCGGCGACGGTGGGAAAGGACGTGTGTCTCCGTGTGGATACTATCGCGTCCACCCCCCGCTTCAACTCCGTCAGAGACAGGTCTGACAAATACTCGAAATATAACTCTAATTTTTGTTCAGACACCGCGTCGCGATCAAAAATCGTTTGAAGTATCAACATCAGGGTCAAATAATGCTGGTACTCACGCTCTCGGATCATTGGCCTTCCCCTCTGATAATTGTTGCCGGGCGGCGATGGCCCGGAACCCCTCGTAAATATCCCGCCGCTGGGCAACTGGACGAGGATTTGATTTCATCCCGCCGCCGCGCTCCTGAGACCTAGCCAACCAGTTGACGATAAACCGGCGATAGTTTTTCTTTTTCCCCTTTTGGGGGTTTGATTTGATCCATTCGAGCATCGCCGCGAGCTCGCGGTTGATGTCGCAAGCGGGATAGGCAATGCCCCATGCCGACATGTCCTCCCCTTTAATCCCCTCCCAAGAGAGAGGAAGAGAAGATGATATAGAGATAATACTAGAGGATATAAGAGGCGCTTCCGAAGAAACGGAAACGGATTTCCTTTTTTTCGGAAATGACTCGACTTGTCTTTTTCTTCGGTCAGTTAAGGAAAAATCATCCCATGATTTTATCCGATAAATCCCGTTTTCCAGTTTTTCCAGTTTTCCAAATTTTATACATTTAAGGAGTGTCGTTTCGACTAAGTCGACATTTGCATGGAGCATTCCGGCGAGGTGTTCGATCGTGTACGGGAACTGCTCATTGGCTCGGATGAAGCCATTGTCGCGATTGGCAAGGGCCATAAGATCAACGAAGATTGCACGCTCTGCGTGTTCTAGCTCGTACCTGGTAGAACCGAAAAGCCACTTTTCGCCGTACAGGGGGAACCAGGAATAGAGGGGGTTTTTTCCGTGTTTCATGGTTTACCTTTCAAAAAAAAACGGCCGGGCGGGAGATATCGGCGAGTGTATTTCCTCCCCGATCTCCGACGCGAGGGGGACGCGCTTTTTTCGCCCAGCCCTAATATTTATCATTCTCTAGGCGATTCGCTGCTGTACGATCGTCTTGGAAAAAAACCGGACCCCGGGAACGATCGCGTCAACCTTCATCGCCTTGGCGTACCTCCGGAGCTTGGATTCATCGATGGTCAAAAATTCCCGGGGAATCACATTAACGTCAAGAATCTCAAAATCCCAATCTTCCCGGGTGGAGATCCCTTTGGTCTCAACCCTTGCGACGGGCGCCGGGACCGCCGCCTCCAGCTCGGCCTGTTTCCTGGCCGCCTCTTCGCGGATGCGGGCCTGTTCGGCTTCCGCCTTGGCCTTGTCGGCGGCCAGGCGCTCGGCGGTCTCGCGGCGGATCCTGTCGGCTTCTTCCTGGGCCCTTCTCCGGCCCTCTTCGCTTCTGGCTCGGGCGGCTTTGGCATCGGCCTCCTGGGCTTCGCGGCGGGCCTTTTCCTCGATGGCGCGGCGCTGCTCCTCGGCTTTGCGCTGGGCTTCCTGCTCCTTGCGGAGCGCTTCCTGCTGGGCGCGGATCTTTTCCTGTTCGGCCTCCCAGGCGCGGCGCTCCGCTTCTTTCCGGATCCGCTCCTGTTCGGTCAGGTACGCGCCGATCTTTCCCTTGACCATTCTCTCGGCGGCGTCGACCGGGTCCAAGTGCTTTTTCTTTTTGCCCAGTGCGACCTTATGCGCTCGATGGGCGGCCTCGATGATTGGGTCAAACGTCTCCTCGATTTCGCGGCGGAGGCGCTTGACGGCGATGGAGAAGTCATTCGCACTGGTCAGGGTGTCTTGATCGCGGACTACGATCGCGGCAGCTTGGTCGACCAGGGCCGGGACTTGGCGTCCAATCTCTTCTTCCTTGAGCGCCGGGAGATTGGACACACCCCCGAGAACAGCGTCGTCCTCGGGCGGGAAGTCGAATAGTTGCTCTTCGGCTCTCATGTCAGAGC
>CAYOPU010000218.1:0-3507 GCA_964405915.1 uncultured Smithella sp.
CCAGGAAGAAACCGTCCTGATTGGTGGGAATTTTCAGCATCTGGCCGATGGCTGCGTTTTCCGGATTCGGCACAACACCGATGCTCAGGGCCACGACATCAGCAGGAAGATTAACCATTTCATTGAGAATCGGGTCAAATGCTTTGACTTCCACTTTATCACCGGACGCCACAACTTCGGGTTTGCGATTTTCTTCATAAGAGATAAACTTGATGTTCGCTTCCCGGGCTTTCTTGTAATAGTCTTCCTTGAAAGCAAAGGTGCGGATATCGCGATAGAGAATGGTGATATCGCGAGACGGATCGGCGGCTTTGAGTTCCAACGCATTTTTAATGGCCTCGCCGCAGCAGTAACGGCTGCAGTATGGTCTTTCCTTGTCGCGGCTGCCCGCGCACTGAATCATCACAACATTTTTCACAGAGGCCAGTTTCGGATCCTTTTCATAAATCAGTGTTTCCAGTTCTCTTTGCGACTGCACTTTGACGTTCTGGCCGTAGAGATACTCTTTCGGTTTGTTTTCATAAGCGCCGGTGGCGACCAGAACAATACCGTGTTCGAAGACTTTCTCGCCGTCTTTCGCCTTGACGGTTGTTTTATAATTGCCGATAAACCCGTCAATCTTTTCAATATGGGCCGAGGTGACGACAGTGATTAAAGGATTCTTATAAATTTTTTCCAGAAGCCCCTTCAAATGAGCGCGCGCGTCTAACCCTTCGAGTGTCTTATACAGGTGATTGTAATTGCCACCCAGGCGATCTTCCTTTTCAATGACGGTGGAGGCAAATCCCTGATCAGCCAGCGACAGAGCCGCGGTGATACCGGCCAAACCGCCGCCGATAATCAACGCCTGATGATTGACGGACAACTGACCCGGTTTTAAAGGTTTGAGATACTGGGCCTTGGCCACAGCCATCCTGAGCAGATCTTTTGCTTTCTCTGTGGCGGCTTCCGGTTCGTGCATGTGCACCCAGGAATTCTGGTCGCGAATATTGGCCATCTCGAACAGATAACGGTTCAGACCGGCCTTTTCACAGTTTTCCTGGAAAAGCCCTTCATGCGTCCGGGGCGAACAGGACGCAACAACCACGCGGGTGAGATTTTTTTCCTTGATGACTTCAGCCATCTTCACCGCCGTATCTTGAGAACAGGTGAAGAGGTTGTCGGCCGTATAAACAACCGTGGGCAGTGTCGCAGCAAAGTCCCGGACTGCCGGAACATTCACCACACCGCCGATGTTGATGCCACAGTGACAGACGAATACGCCGGTGCGCACACCCTGACCGCGCATGTCTTTTTCTTCTGGATTTTCCACGGGGGTAATCATGGTGCCGCGTTTGCTCGCCAACATGCCTTCCGCGCAGGCGGCGGCAGCCGAGGCTTCCATAACGGTTTCCGGAATATCTTTCGGTCCGCCGAAGGCACCGCAGACAAACACACCGGGGCGCGAAGTCTGTACGGGATTTTCCAGACTGGTTTTGCAGAAACCGTGCCCTTCCAGCTCAATACCGAGGCTGGCGGACAGCTTTTTGGCTTCTTTGGGCGGCATGAGGCCGACGGATAGAACCACCATGTCAAATTCTTCTTCCGTCATACTGCCGTCCTGATTGACATACTTGATGAGCAGATTGTTGGTCTGCTGTAATTCTTTAATAACGGACGGCATGGAGCGAATATAACGGATGCCGTATTCATCCTTGGCGCGGTTGACAAACCGGTCAAAATCCTTGCCGTGCGCGCGGATGTCCATATAGAAAATGGTGGGTTCCAGTCCCTTGGCGTGTTCCTTGCCGATAATGGCTTCTTTGGTTGCATACATACAGCAAACCGATGAACACCAGCTGTTTTCACAGGAAACATCGCGGGAACCAACGCATTGAATGAAGGCAACCTTCTTGGGTTCTTTGCCGTCGGAAATTCTCTGCACATGGCCGAAGAAAGGACCGGATGCAGACAAAATGCGTTCAAACTGCAGCGCGGTGACAACGTTTTTATAAATGCCGTAGCCGTATTCACCACGCTTACTGGCATCAAATATTTCAAAACCGGGCGACGCAATGACGGCGCCGACTTCAATGATTTCTTCTTCAATTTTCATTTCGTGGTCGATCGCTTTGGCAAGACAGACATCCACGCACTGATAACATTCGGAACAAATTCCGCAAGCCAGACAACGATGGGCTTCCGCAATCGCCTGCGCTTCGTTAAAACCGATACCCACTTCCTGGAAGTTTGTTTTCCGGTCTTCAGGCTTCATGAGGGGATATTTTTCACGGCGAACCTTGGGCACGTTGGAGAGGTCCGCTTTATCCGCCAGATCCTTGGTCCAGTCTTTTTCACGACCGGCTTTCATGTCGGCACCCTGCAGATAAAGGTCGATGGATTTGGCCGCTTCCTTACCGGCAAAAACGGCCTTTACAACGGTCTGCGGTCCGGTGACCACATCACCACCGGAAAAGACACCGGCAACATTCGTTGCATAGGTTACCTGATCATAATCGACATTGTTCCATTTGTTAATGGAAACGCCGCTCTCCTTCGTAATGAAGGATAAATCCGCTTCCTGGCCGATTGCGGGAACAATGGCGTCGCATTCGACGATAAATTCGGAACCCTTAATTTCAATGGGACGGCGGCGACCACTTTTATCCGGTTCACCCAGTTCCATGCGTGTGCATTCAATACCCGTGACTTTTCCATCCTTGCCCACCACGCGTTTCGGGGCCACAAGGAATTTCATTTCCACTCCTTCTTCAATGGCCTCTTCAATTTCTTCGGGTGCCGCAGGCATTTCCGCACGGGTCCGGCGGTAGAGGATGAAAACATTCTTGGAACCGGTACGAACAGCGGTCCGTACAGCGTCCATGGCTACGTTACCACCACCGATGACAGCAACTCTGTCACCAAGCGTTACTTTTTTGCCCAGATTGATCTGCATCAGGTAATCCACACCATGGATAACCCCCTGCATGTCTTCATCGGGAATATTAAGCTTACTGCTCTTCATGGTACCGCAACCAATGAATATTGCGGCAAAATCGCTTTTCAGTTTATCAAAGGAAATATCTTTCCCGATTTTTGTATTGAGGTGAATTTTAACGCCCAGATCTTCGATGATCTTGATTTCTGCATTGAGAACTTTTTTGGGAAGCCGGTATTCAGGAATACCTACGGCCATCCAGCCGCCCGCCACAGGCAGTGCTTCAAAAACTTCCACATCATAGCCTTCAATGGCCAGATAGTAGGCGCAGGTCAGTCCGGAAGGACCGGCGCCGACCACGGCCACCTTCTTGCCCTTACTCGGTTTTTTCTCCGGCAGATAGCGCGTCTCGCTGTTCATATCGAGGTCCGCAACAAACTGCTTCAGGTGCATGATATCGATAGGATCTTCCACTTTACCGCGCATACAGGCCGATTCGCAAGGATGGTTACACACGCGCCCGCAAACGATGGGGAACGGGTTGTCCTGTTTGATGAGTTTGAGAGCTTCTTTGTATTTTCCTTCGGCGA
>CAYOPU010000219.1:0-3423 GCA_964405915.1 uncultured Smithella sp.
CCAGAAAGAACTCGTCAATCAGTTCGTTATTTTCATCGAACACGCGGGAGGCAATACTGGGCCGGTAATCCTTCAGCGCGTCAATGCCCGGCAAGTCGAGGGTCATGACGTAATAGGCGGCGGTTCCGCCGACGGCCGCCAGCATGATGAGAACAGCCATGACAACTGAAACGATAAGGACGTTGGACCGTTTGACGCCCTGTCCCGGTTGTTTAATCTTTTTTTTGCGGTTAAACATGGCCTAATCCCTGTTCGTCATTATCGTTTTCATTTTATTCAGGAACCTCTTTTTTCCTGGCGGCAAATTTTGCCACGAATATACTCACTTCATAAAGAAACAGCAAGGGGATTGCCATTAAAATCTGGCTTAAAGCATCCGGTGAAGGTGTGAGGATTGCGGCTGCAATAAACATTAATAAAATAGCATACTTCCTGTTTTTGGAGAGCAGTTTGTCTGTGACGATACCCAGTTTAGCCAGAAAGAAAATTAGAACCGGCAGCTGGAAGGATAAACCAAATCCCAGTAAAAACTTGATGAAGAGAGAAAGGTATTCGTTAAAAGAAATCATGGCGTGCAGATACTGATTATTGAAGCTTACGAAAAACTCAAAAGCCGGGGGCAGAACGACAAAGTAGCCGAATACAACGCCGCCCAGGAAAAGAAGCGTGGAAGACAGCACAAAAGGCCCGACATATTTTTTTTCCTGCGGCAGGAGTGCGGGCGAGATAAATTTCCACACCTGGTAAAAGATGAAAGGGCTGGTGAAAATCAGTGAGGAAAAAAAAGCAACTTTCATATAGGTGAAAAAAGCCTGAGTCAAGCCGGTGTAAATCAGATAGCTGTTTTTGGGAAGAGCGTCGGTCAACGGTTTGGTAATAATGGCAAAAAGCGCGTCTTTAAAGTAATAGCAGACGATAAAACCGATCCCCAGCGCAATCAACGCGTTGGTTAGCCGCTTGCGCAGTTCAATCAAATGTTCGGTCAAAGACATTTTGAGATCTTCGTTGGTTTCCATCAGGTACCGTTTTGCTGAATGCTGAAATATGAGACGTTGTGTTGGCTTTTATAGTTTCCCGGTGTCGTTTCCGGATATTTCATTTTTTGTCTTATCGGAATCAGACTTTTTTAACAGCAGCGAATCTTTCAAGCCGTTATCCGCTTCAGGTTTTTTATCATCTTCTTTCAAGGCGTCTTTCAGATCGTCCGTAACGCCTTCCGTTGCCTTTTTGAATTCGCTGAAACCCTTGCCCAGGGTTTTAGCCAGATCGGGCAGCTTTTTGGGCCCAACAATTAAAAGCGCGATGATCGCGATGATAATCAGTTCCTGCATTCCTATACCGAACATAAATGGACAGCTCCTTAAAAATATTCGATTGTACCTATATATTGATTGCAGTTTTTGTCAATGTTTTTCATCTTGACGGCGTCTGAACTATCTTATACGCAATCTGCATGACTCTTGATGAACAAATCACTGAACTGACCCGCACGGGGTCCGGTAAGCTCATGGTTCTGGCACGTCCGGGCGTTGTGGCCCTGATTGCCGGTTTAGTGCTGGCCGGGTTGTTAACCGGCACCCCGGCTTTCCATGCCATTGCGCTGGCTTTTTCGATAATTGCCCTGGCCGTCTGGATGATCACCCCGCATATCGGTAATGCCGCCAGAGGATTGAAAGAAGGAATCAAGCAAAGCGGCGCCGTCGAGATTAGCATTCAGCAATGGACAGACGCGGATGCAAATCAACATGAATCCTATCATGGACTGATTTCCATGAATCATCAGCCCCTGTGGCAGATGGAATTTGCAGCACCTCAGAACTGGCAGCCTGTAGCAGGGAAATATCCGGCCCAGTTGGCCTTTATCCCCGGCGTGGAGTGGCCGGTCGTCATTTTGATCCGTGACGGCCTGCTGTATCCGCGTCTGAAACCCAGGCGCACCTCCGCTATTCGATAGAGGCGGCCCGGAAAAAAGGATCATCGTATGGAAGAGTTACTGTTGGCGATATTTTTTGTCTTATTTATCGGTCGCCTGGCTTTACGCTTCATTCTGCAGCAGCTCAATATGAAAAATCTGCGGGTGCACGGCAAAGAAATTCCTGCGGTTTTTCAGGGAGCGATTGATGAAACAACGCTGAACAAGATGCTGGATTATACCGATGATCAGTCGCATCTGGAATCCAGGGAAAAACTGGTGTCTGACATCATCGAACTGGCCATTGTGTTTTTTCTGCTGCCGTTGCTGGTGGAGTCCATCAGCGAATCCGGTTGGCATATCATCGGGCAGGCGATGTTTTTCTTTGCTGTGTTGGCGGCTGTCAGCGCTCTTGCCGGTCTGCCGTTTGATTTGTACCACACCTTTGTTCTGGAGCGGCAATACGGATTTTCCACCATCACCTGGAAGCTGTGGGTTGCCGATCTGATCAAATCCGTCATCATCTCCGCGGTTTTGCTGGCGCTTATGGTCAGTGTCCTCATGGCCTTCATTACCTGGCTGCCGAAAAGCTGGTGGTTCTGGGGGTGGGTGTTTTTTACCTTATTTCAGATCATGCTGATGTGGCTTTATCCGGTCTTCATTGCGCCGCTTTTCAATAAATTTGAACCACTCAAAGATGACGTGCTCCGGGAAAAGATCAACGTCATGCTTTCCAGGGCCGGTCTGGCGGCCAAAGGCCTTTATCAGGTGGATGAAGGCAAGCGCTCCAGGCATACCAACGCTTACTTTACGGGCATCGGCAAAACCAAGCGGATTGTTTTATTCGACACCCTGCTGGCCTCGCACACACATGAAGAAATTATTTCCGTTCTGGCGCACGAAATCGGCCATTGGAAAAAAAAGCATATTCTTAAACAATTAACGTTTATGACCGCCGCGTCACTGATTCTGATTTATCTGATTTATCTGGTTGTCAGCTGGCCGCCGCTGTTCGGTGCTTTCCGCATGAACCAGACGCCTGTCTATGCCGGCCTTTTTCTGGCTTCTTTGTATCTCACCTCCGCCGGCTTCTTCCTGTCACCTCTGGGGACAGCCATCACACGCCGGTTTGAAAGAGAAGCCGACCGGATGGCGTTTGATTTGACCGGAACAGCCCAGCCGATGATCAGTGCACTCAAACGATTGGCCAGTGACAACTTAAGCAATCTTCATCCTCATCCCTGGTATGTTCGATTTTTTTATTCTCATCCACCACTCACGGAGCGTATTGCATATTTGCAGGCAATGGATTATAAAATCGATAAACCATAAGGGAGTTTCCAGTATGCCGATTTACGAATTTTATTGCAGAAAATGCAACACGATTTACAATTTCTTTTCCAAATCCGTCAATACGGACAAAATTCCCGCCTGCCCGAAGTGTAAAAAAAAGTCCCTGAAACGCCAGATGTCCGTATTTGCAGCCATCACCGGCAGCGGCCGGGAAGATA
>CAYOPU010000220.1:0-3418 GCA_964405915.1 uncultured Smithella sp.
TTTCCCGTCTTCGATAATGGCCGCTTTGGCCGTAATCGACCCGATATCAATGCCTGCCGTTTGCATGAATATCCTTTCTGAAAACGCGATAAAGTTTATGACATTTCTTCTTCATGAACAATTTCGGTCTTAATCAGGGTAATCAGTTCCTGAAAAACCGGCAGAACGTCCTTGCGAAATCTCCCCGCCACACAGACATACATGATATCGTCGCCGAGCTTCAACGTCCCTTGATTGATCCAGGCCCGAATGTCCACAATGCCATCCACGCTTTTGAACCGGCGCACAGCTTTGTCCAGCGCGGCCTGATCATAAGAAAGCTTCATCCCCCCGACAGCTTCGCCCTTTTTAGACGTCGCCCGCACAATGCCGTTATGCACCAGAATCATGCCCAGCAGCTCCGGCGGACACTCCTTCTTTATTTCTTTAATCCATTGTTCAACCATGAATCCCTCCCGGCTGTTCATTATTTTCATCACGAACGGGCACGCCAGTCTTACCCGCGACCAGTTGCGTCAGTTGCTGAGATATTTTGCCGGCCAGAGATGAAAGCAGGGCCGTATCCATATCCGCCGCATAACGGCCCGCGTCCGCATCGCCGTTATTCCAGGCGCCGATCACCTGACCGTTAAGCGCAAAAGGCACAACCGCCATCGACCGGACAAAATATTTCCGGCTTTGCGGCATCAGCTTATAAAAAGGCGTCAAGTCCTTATTGGCCAGGATTGGTTTCATCCCTTCGGGCAGAATTTTCCCAAAGAGTTCCGGTGAAACGACAGAAAGCCTGCTTTGTAAAATATCCGAAGCGTTGACCGCCTCAATCAGAGGCACCGCGTTTTCATGATCCATCAACGTCAGCCAGACAAAGGGAACACCAAATTCTTTTTCAATCCCGGCAAGCAGGATTTCAAAAAGCACGGCAACGGTTTCAGCGGTCGAAACGTCGGCTTCAATTTTACGGAACCGCGCGGCAATTTCTTCGTTAATGTGTTGAATGTCTTCTTTCTTCCCCATCAGAATTTTCCTTTCCACTCCGCGTAAATGACCGCGTGATCGGACGGCTTTTCGGCAAGACGCGTCGCCAGATCAATGATGCAGCCGCCGGATTCTAAGGCCGGCGTTTTTGTCGCGAGGATATGATCGACCCGCCAGCCCAGATTGCGGCCGACGGAATCCCGGACGCGATAATCAAAAAAAGTATATTGCCCCGGCTCGTCGGGATGATGCCTGCGGAAAACATCCGTCAACCCCCAGGCAACAAGGTCTTCATAGGCCTTCCAGACGTCCGGATTAAAAGAAACATGACCCAGAATGCGTTTGGGATCATGCACATCGATGGGATCCGGCGCAACGTTAAAATCGCCGCACAGGATCAATTTTTGATCCGGCTTAAAATTCTTTTGCAGATATTTTTTCAGACGATGAAGCCACGCCAGCTTATAAGCGAACTGCGGCTTGTCAACGTCCTGTCCCTGCGGCACATAGGCATTTAAAATGATCCAATCGTCAAATTGCGCCATGGCCAGACGATCGGGATCAGCAGGCTCATCAGGAAGACCGAAAGCCGCTGTTTGCGGTTTTTTCCGGGAGGCAATCGCCACGCCATTGTACTGTTTACCGCCGCGGAAGGTTACAACATAGCCCAAAGCTTCAAAGTCAGCGGCAGGAAACTTGGCGTCCTCCACTTTCGTCTCCTGCATGCAGAAAATGTCGGGACTGTTATTTTGCAGCCAGGGCAAAACAATATGCAGGCGGGAACGGATGGAATTGACATTGTAAGTGGCAATCTTCAAATTTCAGCAAACCTCTCGTCAGTTGCCGCATGTATTATCATGGCTGGAACGTACACTCAAGATTTTTTGCAGCCATGCCGGAAAATGCTGCGGCATCCGGCGGGCAGGACATCAAGCAGGTTCAATCGCGGCAGAACTTCATTGGAGCAAATGGTTCAGCCACGTCAAAAAGACCTGGCTGAACCGGGCTCATTTGGTCAATTCAGCGCGCTTGATCAGTAACATCCACAATGGTTTCGGATGTTCCGAACATTGGAATCCGCTTCACATTCACTCCAGCGAAATTAAGTTTGTTCAAATCGATTTTCCGGAGACTCTGGTTTTCGTAAGTTTTGAAGTAAAAAACACGTTTTGAGAGATCCCTAAACGTGACCCACTGTGTGGATTCCTTGAGAACGGTCTTCTTATCCGGCATGGTATCGGTTACCAAACCAAAGGGAATGTCAAACGTATTGATAATATGCTGGGCAAGATTCAGCGTTCTTTCGCTGTCCTTCTGTATATCAGAGAACCTGGTCAAGACGGCAAGGCGGACAAATCTGCTGGGTGGAGTGAGGTCACCGGGAAGACCGAACATTCCTGATCCGTGGCCGGTTGGTAAAAAGGTCAAACCGGACATCTGGTAGGATGTCGGCATTTCACTCGTCATGCCTGCATACTGGCGCAGGTTCGTCAACTGCCAGGGAAATCGGGGAGCGTTCGTCATAATGCCGAGAGGGTTATCATAGATATTACACACACCATTTTCATATTCAATAACGATGCAGCCGCCCTTTGCGTCATAAACGATAAAATGGACGGTCAGGGCCATTTTTGCCTTCGGGTCCGTATAATTGAATACCTTTATTTTTTGGATTTCCCGTTTCACGTCCTCTACCGTTGCAAAGTTACCCAGCATCCAATCGCTTACCATACCCTGGGCAAGAGCGCGTTTCATCTCACCGGGGGCAACGTCCTGCCATTTCATGTCGTTTTCAAACCAAAGCACCCCTACGGCAAGTCCTTTTTCGTTCATGCCGTCAGATGTTCCGAACTCCATACCGAATGATCCAATCCCAACGTAGCCGTAGTGTGTTTTCCAGGATAAACCTTCCTTCCCGTCAGGGGCGGGGCTGATATAGGTTTTATTTCTCGGAACCGCGATGGCATCGTATTTCAGATCAACGGTGAACTCCATCGAGCGCCCGACAACAATCGATCCGTCGTTGGCTTTCAGCCGAAATACGGTGCATGCATCCGCAAAGGACGCGGACAAGACAAACAAGAATGCAGCAAAGACAACCATCATTATTTTTTTCATATTGTTCTCCTTTCGCTTATAACGATTCTATAGAAAAACTCCCGGAACCAATTTTTTTGTCACTTTTGAGAGTCGTTTTACCCTTCGCCATCACACGATCGTCGTCTGCAGGACATTCTCCGCAGTCGTTTTTTCTGCATCCCGTGCCAGCCGCCGCTGTGGGACTTTTTCTACAAATTCAACGGCGAGTTGAGCGAAATCACGGCGGGCTGGCATGCATGCCAAGGCAAACGGGATTTGCGCTCGAACGATTTGTTCGACCGCGCAACTCGCCGTACGGGCGCGCGCAGCGCGGCCGTACGAAAAGCTGAGCCGGAGCGGCCCA
>CAYOPU010000221.1:0-3403 GCA_964405915.1 uncultured Smithella sp.
CTTTCCTGATCATCTTATCAAATTCTTTTTCCACTTTCGCCTTAAAATCCGCTTCAATTTGATAGACTTCCGTAAATTCGGCAAAGGCCCAGCGGCCATACTGACCGTTGTTGTTCACGCCGGGTATCCAGTAGGTCTCCATGGTCGATTTTTTTACTTTGGCATCTTCCCGCCGGTAGCCTTTGATTTCCACAATCAGGTTGAGCCGGTCTTTGTCGCCCCGTCCATCGTCCACCTGCACAATAAAATCGGGAAGGTAAGTGCGCGTTTCCGAACCATAAAGATAAGGCACTTCCAGGCCCAGGTTGTGATTCTTCACGTAGGCTTTCACTTTCCGATGCGCTTCCGCCACGCGGCAGAATTCCGCTTCCCAGTCGCTGTCCAGAATCACCCAGTTGATATGACAGCGCCGGGCGTCGGTTTCCCAACGGTCTGTCTTTGACGTATTGAAATTGACATGGATGGTGGAGCCGGTAGGGTTGTAGGAATCGAGAATGGCCATGATGGGGCGGCTTTCCTCCTGCGGTGTTTTTGTAATGGCATCCGTAATCTTTGCACAGGCCATATCCGCCAGTTCCTGATACATGAGTTGCGCAGGATACGTATCACCCTTGCATATCAAACACTGATCGAGCCAGTCTTTGGTAATGCGTTTTAACTGACCGAACAGGTGTAATTTTGGTGCATCGCCGGGATCACGATACCTGGTATTAATCAATCGCGTCGTCAGATGAAAAATGAGCGTTGATCGGCGGAGGTCGCGGGTGTGAACAAGGGTTAAGTCAACGCCTTCTCCAATGATACCGCGAGTTTGGGTAATGGTCGGTCCAACCAGATCGGGGGTAAGTGCCAGTTCAGAATCCTGGTCAAACTTTACGGCCAATTTTTCTTTCGGAAGCTCCACACGATAGCCGGACACGCGGGGAAACCGGATTTCCAGATGGTCGCGCTCCGGACGTACTGCCTTGACGTGGATGGTTTCCCGTGGCGGCTGAGGCGGCGCAACGACTGGCTTGGCGGTAAAATCAAAGGGGATGCCCAGGACATCGGCATATTCCACGTTGAAAAGGTTTTCATCATTTAGCTCGTAAGACTGACGGCGCAGCGCCCGGCCAATGACCTGTTCACACAAAAGCTGCGTGCCGAAAGCGCGGATGCCCAGCACATGCGTGACAGTGTTGGCATCCCAGCCTTCCGTCAGCATGGATACCGAGACGACGCAGCGAATGGAATCACCCAGTTTGCCTTTCTTGCCTACGGTGTTCATGACTTCCCGGAGCAAGTCCTGATCCGTCAGATTTTCGGCCTGGCTGCGGTCGCCGGTTCGTTCAATGATTTCACGGCGGAAACGTTCGATTTCGTCTTTAGCCATGCCACGGAAGTTGTCGTCCAGCGCATCGCCGGATTCCAGTTGCTCGCTGTCAATCAGGAGGGTATGCGGTCTGCCCAGCGGATTGCCGTATTCGTCATAATTGGAAAAGAGTGGAAATTTTCCAAGATGCGGCGGTGGCGTAACACCATCTTCCTTTGGCGGATATTCAAAACCGGCCATATAGTCATAAACCAGTTTGGAGGTGGAGGTGTTGTTGCAGACAACGATGAAACAGGGCGGCAATTGCATGCCGCTTTTTTTCCAGAGGTTGTAGGTCTTTTCGTAGTGGCCGTAAAGCGCTTCCAGAGCGGTTTGCAGTCGGGTCGGCAGCTTAAGCGGGTCCAGTCCGGCGGATTTGCCCCGGCCCTTTTTGGGCATGTCTTTGCGGATATGCTCCCAGAGGTTGCGAAACATGGGCATGTCGTTACCGGGAATATTGTCCGCCACCGGCACGCGCGGCAGTTTGACAATTCCGCATTCAATAGCGTCCATCAGCGAAAAGTCGCTCATTGTCCAGGGGAACAACGTGCCTTCGGCGTAACCGGAACCTCGCAGGAAGAAGGGCGTTGCCGACAGATCGATGACCTGGGTTGCCCCGATTTTCCGGGTGACGGTTTCCAGCCCTGTGATCCAGAGCCGGGCGGCTTCGTTGTTGCTTTCGGCTTCTTTTCTATCGTCACCCTTGAGGTCTTCATCCTCCTCGGGTTCAGGTTTTTCCCGGTAGCAGTGGTGCGCCTCGTCGTTTATGATCAGAATATTTTTCATTCCCATAAGTTCGGGCATGACGCGCTGAAGCATCTGGCCTTCAGTTTCCAGCGTTTTGAGTTCTTCACCTCCCCTGCCCTGAAGAAGTAATCGTCCGCCTTTGGATAATTCCAGCCGGTCTCGCAGTTTAAAGGCATGGTAATTGGTGATCACAACCTTGGCGCGTTCCAGCTCGCGTAGCATATCATTGGGGACAAGTTCCCTGTTTTTATAGTAGCTGTCCGGGTCATTCGGTTGGAGGACACGCAGACGATCTTTAATTGTTATACCGGGTGTTACAACCAGAAAGCCCCGAGAAAACTTTTTGCTTCCCGGATGGCGCACGGCGTTGATCGTCTGCCAAGCAATGAGCATGGCCATAACGGTGGTTTTGCCAGCGCCGGTGGCCAGTTTGAGCGCCAGACGCATCAGATTGGGATTGGCGTAATGGTTGGCGTTTTCCAGATGGGCGAGGAAGTCTTTTCCGGCTTTTTCATTGGGGGCAACTTCAGTCAGCCAGATAACGGTTTCCGCTGCTTCAATCTGGCAGAAGAATGGCCGGTAGGAGCTGAATTTGTGTTTGCGCCAGTGCTGAAGGAGGCGGGCTGTTTCGGGTGTCACCTTCCAGTCTTTGGGATTGGGAAGAGCACGCCACTTGTCTACATGAGTTCGCAGATTGTTAATGACCGGTGTGGGATCATACTGTTGTTTTTGTGAGGACAGGCCTTTCCCTTCGTCAAAAATAATATCCTGCTGAACGGTTGCGCCTTTGCGTTTTTTAGGTTTGGGAATGGGCGTGATGTATTCGGCGCGGCGGCGTTTTTCGATAATTTGCTGCGTCGGCTGGCCCTGGGGATCAAGTTCCCAATATCGATGGGGATATTCATAGGGTGAATTCAGAATCGGTTTTTCAAAAAAGCGGTTTTCCATGTTCATTTCCTTACAATCAGGATGACTGGCAGCAGATACGGCAATGCAAAAATCGGCTTAGATTTTACTGATGGCGGGACGGAGTATAGGAAGAACGCGCTGGTATGTCAACATAAAAACAGGCCCGGGCGACCGCCGCGTTGTCTCTGGCAGCGGTTACCTGGCCATTGTCCATTCTCAATGAGAGATGTTGATATTTTCAGCGATAGTATCCCGTGCCGATGACCCAGCCGAAGGGCTGGAACGGCATCACATAGGACCTTTTGGGCAGCGGTGTGGTTTGTCCTTCTTTCGTAAACTGATATTCGACGTATCCGCCGCCGGCTTTCGCTTTGGCCAGAAATTCCTTCACATAGT
>CAYOPU010000222.1:0-3387 GCA_964405915.1 uncultured Smithella sp.
GGAATGGAAAGTCTTAATACTTGCGGCAGAATGATGAAGCGAAAGGTTTCCGTTGCAGAAAAACCCTGGGCGGAGGAGGCTTCCAGCTGGGTTTTGTGAAGGCCGTGATAAGCGGTCATGAGATAACGGGCATTGTAAGCCGACACGTTGAACGTAAAGCCGATGACGGCAACCGCAAATGGGGAAAGACGGATGCCGGCCTGGGGCAAACCATAATAAAGCAGAAAAAGATGAACCAAAAGCGGCGTGCCGATGAAAAAGGAAATGTAGTGTTCCGCCCATTGTCGCACCCGTCTTTGGGGATGGATGGACAGGTAGAAAACCAGAATTCCTCCGCAAAAGCCTGTTGCCGATATGATGGCCATCAAAAGCAGCGTGTTTTTCAGCCCTGTCAGAATTTGCGGGGAATAATGAAGGAGATCGTTGAAAAAAGCGTCCATGGTGATCACCGGTGATCGACAACGCTTAAAAAAAACTGCCGGATGCGCGGATCGGCGGAATCGTAAAAAAGTTTTTCGGCGATGTCCTCGGCCAGAACCACCCCTTCATGCATGAAGATGATGCTGTCGGAAATGTATTTCGCCAGAAAAGCGTCATGCGTGACGCAAAGCATGGTGACATTATCCAGATAAAGCTTGTTAATGACCGTGACAACTTCCCGGGACATTTGCGGGTCGAGGGCGGAGGTGGGTTCGTCAAGAAAAAGCACTGCCGGGTCCATGGCCAGCGCCCGGACGATTGCGGCCCGCTGTTTTTGACCGCCGGAGAGTTCGGCGGGATATTTATGCCGATGTTCAACCATGTCCATTCGTTCCAGTTCAAAAAGCGCCTTTTCAATAGATTCCTTTTGATTCATTTTTTTCAGCCTGCGCAGCGCCAGCGTCGCATTTTGCTGTACCGTCAGATGCGAGTAAAGGGCAAAATGCTGAAAAACAAAACCGATTTCCTGTCGCAGTTTTCGGATATTCACTTCCGGTCCGGTAATGTCTTCTCCTTTGAAAAAAATCTGTCCGCCCGAGGGTTGAATTAAAAGATTCAGACAACGAAGCAACGTGGTTTTTCCGCATCCCGACGAACCCATGATCACCTTGGATTGGCCGGCGGAAAGAGAGGCATTGACACCTTTGAGAATATCCTTGCCTCCGAAACTTTTGACCAGATTTTTAACTTCCAGAACGGACATAAACTTCCTTTTTTACTCTACCAGTAAGCCGGGGATGCGAAATCTTTTTTCCAGAGCGGCAAAAAGGATAACGAACAATTTGTAAATGACAAAATAAAGAATACCAACCGCCAGATAGATTTCCATGCCCCGAAGCGTCAGGGCAGCCAGACTCATGGCCTCTTTCATAATTTCGGGTATGCCCACGGTATAGGCAAATGGCGTGTATTTCAATATGGAGGTAAACTCATTGATCATGCCCGGGACGGACATGCGCAGCATTTGAGGCAAAATAACATGAAAAAAAATCTGCGGACGGGTGAAGCCGGCGGCCCGGGCGGCGGTAATTTCATTTGCGCTGACGGCGGCGATGGCGCCGCGAAAGATTTCGGACAGATAAGCGCCGGAGATCAGGCCGAGGGTCAGGATCATTGCGGGGAAAGGTGGAATCCGGACACCCATGCCCGGCAGACCGAAAAAGACGATAAACAGAAGCACAAGAACGGGAAGGCTTCGGAAAACGTAAACATAGACACTTAAAAATATCTGCACCGGCTTCCTGCGCCACATGCTGAAAACAGCCAACGTGAGTCCAATGGCCAGTCCCGCACCGATGCTGGCCAGGGTCAGCAAAATGGTATAAGCGGCTCCTCCGGCCAGAATTTTGAGGAGGTCCCAGAAGGTCATTTTTCAGGTATTGCCTTTTAATTCATCCACTTATCAACGATGGCCTTGAGTGGTTGCGGTCCCAGTTCATCCAGATACCGGTTAAAATCATCCTTGAGGGGGGATCCTTTGGGAAAGGCAAAACCAAACCTGTCGAATCCCGTAAAGACGTAACTGTCCTGAATATCCATTTTTTTCCGATAAACCGAGGCGACCGAGCCATCCAGAAACGCCAGATCCAGATTGCCGTTTTTCAGATCGGCCAAAACCTCATTGTAGGTGGGATACATCTTGACGTCGCTTAATTTGTAAACTCCCTGCGGCTCCAGTTTATTCTTGATGAAATCACTGTACGCCATGCCTCTGGGATAGCCAATGGAATATTTCTTCAGCCCGTCCAGGTCTTTTAAAACGATATTCCTGCTTTTCATACTGACCAGATTCCAGGTGTTATCCATATAATGCTTTGAAAAATCGAGAACTTCCTTTCGTTTTTCGGTGATGGAAATGCCGGAAAACGCGATATCGGACTGATTTCCGATGACCGATCCCAGCATGCCCTGCCAGTCGTAGGCCGTGATTTTATACGAACGTCCCCGAGCCTTGCAAAATCCTTCGAAAATTTCCAGATCCATTCCCTTGTACTTTCCGTTTTCCTCATACAGGTTCGGCGGAGAGGTGGGACATACCGCCACCTTGAGGACCGGCGCTTCGCCGGTTTTCACATTTGGGGCCTCTTCTTTTGAGCAACCGAACATTAAAAGCGTTAATAGACAACAAGCCAACAGGATTTTTTTCATAGAGCAACTTCCCCCGGACGAATTTTTCTGCAAAAATGCGGCGGAAGTATAAAGTTCCGCGGAGGTTGTGTCAATGAATTTATCTCCGAAATTTGTAAAGGCCCGGAGCGTGAAGGCTGTTTTGGCTTTTGTAAACGTCAGCGCGTCAAAAAAAAGTTCGATTACGGAGAAAATTGTGATATAGCTTGGGACGAAACGCTGCAAGAGGACCTTGAATCAATAATAAGATTGGCAGGTTACAACGCTTGATCCTAAAAGGAAGAGGGGGTTTTTTTCGGCGTCTTACACCTTGAGAACAAAGGATGGTTGATTTATGCCGGAAAACCAAAGCCCGAACGACTGCCGGGATCTTGATCAGAACCGCTTGGGGGAAGAAGATGAAATCGATCTTCTGGAACTCTGGCGAACGGTCTGGAAGCGCCGCAAGCTGATTGCCCGCATTGTCTGCGTGGGCGTTTTGCTCACCGCGATTGTTTCTCTTTTTATGACCAATATTTATGAGTCCGAGGCGGTCATTACGCCGGTGGAAACCAAAAGCGGAGGAGGAGGCATGGCCTCCTCGCTGATGTCGCAGATGGGCGGCCTGGGGGGGTTGATGGGCCTTCCCGATTCGTCATCGTCTGTGGAAATCGGTCTCCTTTTGGAATCCAAAGTCCTCCAAAAAAAAATCATTCATGATTACAACCTTCTACCTGTTTTATTTCCCAAACAGTGGGACGAAAAAAGAAAAGCATGGAAAAAAGGAGAGGGCATCAGTCT
>CAYOPU010000223.1:0-3383 GCA_964405915.1 uncultured Smithella sp.
CTGAAACGCCAGATGTCCGTATTTGCAGCCATCACCGGCAGCGGCCGGGAAGATACTGAAAACGACTCCATGGCCGGAATGGATGAAAGTAACCTGGAGAAAGCCATGATGCAATTCGCGGCGGAAGCTGAAAAAATGAAAGATGACGATCCCCGCGCCGCGGCACATCTCATGCGAAAATTTTCGGATGCTACTGGCATGAAACTGGGAGACGGTTTTCAGGAAGCCCTGCAGCGCATGGCGGCAGGCGAAGATCCGGACAAGATTGACGAAGAAATGGGGAATATGCTATCGGCTGAAGATCCTTTCGGGGAAAAGAAGGGCGGCAAAAAACCTGCGATACGAAAACCCCGCAAGGATGAAACGTTGTACGATCTCTAACTGCTTTTAAACAAGGCTTCAAGCTTGTCTTTGGCATGAACAGCGGGCGCGTCGGCGTTTTCCTTTGAGTCCCGAAAGCGGAAGAAGTCGCAGAAATTGGAACGGCTTTTATCAAGGACGCGCTCAGCCTGCCCCTCGCGGCAGTCATTATAGGCGCCACGCTCGCAAAATAAACAGTTCCGGCAGCAGTGAAGATCGACGCCGCAGAAAGGGCATTGCGCCTGCCTGCCGATGAACAGATCGGAAGGAATCGTTTTTCTACAACTTTGACAGACTTTCATGCCCGCTTCAATACAAACAATGCCGGACAATTGTCAAGGACGTTCATCAGCCGGTTCCTGCTTGCGGTATCGTCTTGTTCATAAGACGTGAAATTATGGACGGCATATGATATGGTTTGCAGGACTTATCGTTCCGGAGGTTGCTATGGCGGATAAATCGAAGCTCGGGATGGAGTTTCCGCTTTATTCCATGACGGTTGAAAAAAATAAGATCGCTGAATTTGTCGCAGCCATCTCGCAGAAAGACGACACGGATCGCATCAAAGCAATTTATCGCGATGAAAATGCGGCTAAAAACGCCGGCTATGAAAACATCCCGATCCCTCCGACATTTGCCACAAATTTTGTCTTCTGGACGGGCGGCGGCCTGCTTGCCACGATCCGGGCGGTGGGGGCGGATTTAAACAAACTGCTGCACAGTGAAGAAGAATACGAATATTACGCGCCGATCTGCGCCGGCGATGTCATCACCCGTAAAATGAAGGTTGTGGAGATGTATGACCGGGGCAAAAAAGAAAGAAAAGGCTGGCATGCCCAGGTGACCATTCTGGAAACGGAAATGATCAATCAAAGAGGGGAACTGGTTCTCAAGGCGCGCACGACATTCATGGAAAAATAGGAACAGGATGATTGATTTCGATGCCATTCAGGTTGGGGATGCAATACCCGTCTATACGTCCGCGCCCATTACGCGAACGCAGCTTGTGCGCTATGCCGGAGCGTCCGGCGATTTTAATCCCCTGCATCACGACGAAACCTTTGCCAGAATGATTGGCATGGAGAATGTCATTGCCCACGGGATGTTTATTATGGGCATTGCAGGTGAAGCCATCACCTCCTGGATCGATAACAAATATTTGAAAAAATTTTCCGTACACTTCCTGAGCATGACCGAACCGGTCAACCTGAATGATTTTGAAAACACTAAAAACCGCGCCACCATCACGGTAATCGGTAAGGTGATTAAAAAGTATGAAGAAAACGGCGAGAAAAGAATCCGTTGTGAAATCATCGCTCAGGATGCTTTGGGAAGCCGAAAGCTTTCGGGCTTTTTTATCGCCGCGCCGCCCTGAAAATTTTTTATCGCGGATCACAACAGGTATTTTATGAAAGCCCGCATATTGGTTATTGATGATGACGCCGTCGCTTGTGAATTTCTTCAGGAAGTCCTGCAGCGCGACGGTTACGATGTCTGTGCTTTTACCTCCGCTCAGTCCGCCCTTGAGCAAAACCTGTCTGGATACGATTTACTGATGTCGGATATTCGCATGCCCGGCATGGACGGCCTGCAATTTTTAAGCGAAGTGCAAAAAAAATGGCCGACTCTTCCCGTCATTCTGATGACCGCTTACGGCTCTCTGGAAACCACCATGGAGGCGATCAGGCTGGGCGCCTGGGATTATATCAGCAAACCCTTTTCGCCCGAAGATTGCCGGACGCTTGTGAAAAAAGTTCTGGAGGTCCGGGAGCTGCGTGAGCGACGGTCAAACGGGCCTCAGGAAGCCATCGAAGAAGCGAAACTGATCGGATCTTCGCCCGCTATGGTGGAGTTTTATAAACAAATTGCACGTGTTGCCGATGCCCCGGCTAGTGTGCTCATTGAAGGCGAAAGCGGCACCGGCAAGGAACTGACCGCAAGGTCCCTGCACTTCATGTCGTCGCGCTGCGTGAAACCTTTTGTGGTCGTGCACTGCGGCGCCATTCCCGATAATCTGCTGGAATCGGAACTTTTCGGCTATGAAAAAGGGGCTTTTACCGGCGCCGATCATCAGCATAAGGGGTTGATTGAATCCGCAGAGGGCGGGACGATTTTTCTGGATGAAATTACGGAAATGTCCACGGCGCTGCAGAGCAAATTCTTGCGGTTCATGCAGGATGGCGAGGTGCGCCGAATCGGCGGGCACGACGTACGCCACATCGCGGTTCGTGTGGTTGCGGCTGCCAATAAAAACATTGATGAAGAAGTTGGCGCCGGTTGTTTCCGTCTGGACCTTCTGTATCGCTTTATCGTGAGGCTGCACATTCCGCCTCTGCGGGAAAGAAGAGATGATATTCCTCTGTTGATCTCGGCTTTGCTGAAAAAGCTGGGCTATCCCGGTGTGCGCGTATCGATGGCAGCCATGGAATTACTCATGGCTTATGACTGGCCGGGCAATGTGCGCGAACTGGAAAATGTTCTGCAGCAGACCCTGTTACTTTCTCCTTTTGTGGTTATTCTGCCGGAAAATCTGCCGGACCGGTTTCAACAAAGGGCGGAAACGAAAAGGATGAATGGCATGCCGGATCTGACGCCGCTTGCGGAAGCGCAAAGGGAGCAAATTCTCCAGACCCTTAAAGAAACCTCCTGGAATCAGTCCAGAGCCGCGGATATTTTAGGCATTGACCGTAAAACATTGCGCATGAAAATCCGCCGTTATGGTCTGGCGGATGAAAAATAATTACCCTTGTCTTCATCCGGAACATGATCGGCTGCTATCCGCAGGTAAAGGATGACGGAAGTTCCAAATCGGGGTGTGCTTTGCATGTCCATCCGTCCGCCGTGCGTTTTGACGATATCACGAACTATAGCCAGCCCCAGGCCGCGCATCCCTTCGTTCTGGTGGGAGCTGAAGAATGGTTCGCAGACTTTTTTCAGCACGTCCGGCTCAATGCCCAGGCCATTATCAGCAATGGAAATTTTGATTGTTTTTGCCGCACCGTCATCTTCGGCGGATATCGTGA
>CAYOPU010000224.1:0-3350 GCA_964405915.1 uncultured Smithella sp.
AGCGAATGGCCCGGGTGGATGATCGGAGAACGTCGGCGCAATAGGCTTCGATCTCATGTGCCGCGCCGATGCTGCCCACATCGACGGCCATGACATTTTCGCCTTCACAGATCAAATATGCTCTGGCAAAGCCGCTTTCCGGGATGATGTGCACCATAAAAAACCCCTCCTTGTGTTGGCGGGAAGGGTAGCTAAATGGCCGGAAAAGATCAAAAATTGTGGAGTATTACAGGGGGTTGGGGAGAAGAATATTGCGGGGAATTGATAAAATATTGAAGACTGGATAAATATGACACTGGAGCAAACATGCCGGTTTCCAAGGAACATCTGGGTTGAATCTTCAGGATTGAAACAGCCAAGAGCGTCCCTCTGTTTGGAGTAGGCGTCTGTTCGGGGCGCAGCGCGTGGGAATGAGACGAAACGCGTGGAAGGGCAAGTTTCTGAAAAATAACCTGATGCGTCTTTTACCTCGTCTTTTCCAAATATGAACTTGAAGAGGTGGAGTGCGACGGTCGGTCGGTGCGGTTTCTGTCATGGCCAGAGGCTGAGGATATTGTGCTTTTGGGGAGTGTCGAATGAGTGTGACGAGAAAACTTACCCTTTACACAGGTTAAAAAAGCAGATATAAGCACCTATAAGGAGGGACAAATGCAGAAGGATATATTCAAAAAACTCATCGCCGATTCCCAGGAGAAGGACCTCGCCAGTGTTATAGACAGGGACATCAAAATCCCTTTCGACACCGGCAAGATCATATCGCTGATCGGTGTGCGCAGAAGTGGCAAGACCCATGTCCTCTATTCGATAATCAGCAAACTCAGGAAAACCGTTGGCCCAAAGAACATCGTCTATATCAATTTCGAAGACGACAGGCTCTTCCCTCTTGAATTGAAAGACTTAAATACGCTGCTGGATGCCTATTACGAGCTATACCCCGATAAGAAGAACGAAAAAGTTTATTTCTTTTTCGACGAAATACAGAACGTTCAGAACTGGGAGAAGTTTATCAGAAGGCTCCATGATACTGAAAACTGCTCCATTTTTCTAACAGGATCATCCGCAAAACTGTTAAGCAGAGAGATTGCCACCGCCCTGCGTGGAAGAACTTTAAGCTACGAGGTGTTTCCTCTTTCGTTTAGTGAATTTTTGAGATTCAAGGGGATCAAGGCCGATGGTCACTCATCAAAGGCCCAAGCCGTCATCAGAAATGCTTTTTCCGACTATCTGACACGCGGCGGGTTTCCCGAGCTGATTCATTACGATCAGCCCTTATTCACAAAGGTCTTGCAGGAATATATTGATCTGATTATGTACAGAGACATTATCGAACGGTTCGGCGTTACCAACAACTTTCTCCTCAAACGTCTGGTCAAATTCTGCTTTACCAATATCTCAACGCTGGTAAGTCTGAACAAACTGTATAATTCATTCAAATCAGAAGGCCTCAACATTTCACGCAATACCGTTTATGAATATATTTCACATCTTGAAGATTCCTTTGCTTTGTTCACCGTCCCGGTATATGCGCAATCAATGCGTGAACAGTGGCGGAACCCGCGAAAGATATACAGTGTTGATGTCGGCTTCAAGACGGCGATGGACTATCCCTTGTCACTGGATATGGGCAGGGTATTTGAAAATATTGTCTTTCTGGAATTGCGAAGAAAGGCACAGAAGATAAGCTATCTTAAAGACAAGCAGGAGGTTGATTTTTACTTCACAAGGGACGGCCAGGAGCGCCTCCTGAACGTGTGTTACGACATGGAGTCCCAGTCGACGCGGGAAAGGGAAGTCAATGGCCTGGTCGCCGCCATGAAAAGACTTTCGCTTAAAGAGTCGCTCATCGTGACGGCGGAAAATAAAGAGACAATAGCTACGGAGGCTGGCCGGATTACCGTTATCCCGCTATGGGAATGGCTGCTGGGGGGCTAATGGCCGCGTTATACTCGTCCCCCTACTAATTTGGCAAACAGGCGCGGGTTTAAAAACCCGCACTACGTTTCATCAGGGGCACGATTGCAAATACGGGGCGTGGCCATCCGGGGTGGATGAGGGAGGAAATAAAAATACCCAGAAAAAGGATATTGAGAAAGCAAAACAATATTGGCAAGATTACAAGGATAGAAAGAAACAGGAGAATTAATATGGCCATTACAAGAAAGTTTAAAGATACGGTGCAAAAAAGAGCGGCTGGCGATCCGGAATTTCGTCACGCACTGCTTATTGAGGCCATTAATGAGCTGCTTGCCGGAGATTATAATATCGCCAAATCCATTCTCCGGAATTACATCAATGCGACGATAACATTTCCAGTGCTGGCTCAAGAGCTTAATAAATCAAGTAAAAGTATTCACAGAATGCTTGGCCCTAACGGAAATCCCCGCATGGACAGTATTGTCGGCATTCTAAAAGTATTGCAGACCAAAGAAAGCATTAAGTTGCGAACAAATATGATGTAATACTTAAGCGTTCAACTGGCATGTTGAAAAATAGTGCGGATTGAGTTGACATTTTGAGTCGCTATGGGTAGTTATTTTACCTGTTCACGCACAAAATCTAAACGCTGAAAACAAACCTGGCAGATAAATCAAATTATCGTTACATCTTCCCGTAACCCGGCGGGACATCCTCAAATCCGCGCCACGCAAACCAGTGGGTCAGGTTCAGGAAAGCGGCCCACCGGTCGATCATCAGGTTGTCGCCGCGGTGGTCGTCGGAATATTCTTTTTCCGTCAGGGCGGCCAGTTCCTTCCCCTTGTTGATGCAGGGCGATGAACTGTATTGCTTTATGAAATTCTGCCCGACGTAAAAACCGAGGATGCGGAAGAAGGCATAGTTCATCACGTTCGACGTGTTGAGAATGCGGGGCGGCGTCATCCGGATCACGGGTTCTGAAAAGCCGACCAGCGCCTCGTCGAGCTGTTTGTTGAGCGATTGCAGCTGCACCGGCCGGAGCGCCGGGAACCGGTCGAAGATCCATTTCTCGATCATGATGTCGGGCGGGTAATTGGTCAACTGCCGGATGAGGCCGTCATGCCAGATGTTCAGCAGGGGATCGATCTGTTCCGCCGAAAGGGTTCCGTTCAGGGCGATGGTGTCCTGCCTGATTTCCGCGAGCACAGCCTGTTTTATCTGTTTGTCGCTGTAGGGGATCAGCCGCTGGTTCGCCGGGCATTGGAAGGTCCTGAGCACGTGGCCGCACTCATGCACGATCAGGTGATTGATGACCTCGTCATGCTTCGGCTTGTAATACATGATGTGAGCGGGCATGTTTTCCCTGGCCATCTTGATCATGGCGAAGGTCGGAAGGGTTTCCCTGGGAATGAATTCGATGTCCTTGCCCGTTGCGT
>CAYOPU010000225.1:0-3334 GCA_964405915.1 uncultured Smithella sp.
TTAATCTTTTTCGATCTACAGAAATCACTTCGTCCCAATATGGCAACAATCTGGCAAGGTCTGACCATGTGTGATTGGCAATCAGTGTTATTTTTGCATACGGGTATAAATTTCTGAATTCTTTTGCCGCATCGAGCCAGAGAATAAAGTCGCCAATGGAATCGATGCGAATAAGGCCAATGCCTTTCGGCTGCGCCGGTTTTTTTACGGTAATGATGACGCATGAGTCATAAATAAAAGTCAACATCGTTGCAAAGAACGAATAGGCAATATTCAGGCAGCGAATCAATTGTGTCATTTTAGCCTTTTCCATAGGCGAGTCACGATAAAGCGTGCAAAATGAAAAGGTAACCCGGCACAGGCGCGCCAAGGAATTCGCGGAAGCGTTGTCTGTTTGGAAAACCGAAAGATCATTACAGGAAGTTTAACATTTCCCCTTTGATGCCTTAGAATCGCTAACCGATGCTGCCCGTCTCTTACAAGATTTTGTCCGCCAAAAAGAATGATATGCCTGCCTTCGCAGGGATAACCGTTCTTTTTAATATTGTCTTCCAGCGCCAGAAGACGTTCTTGGTTTTTCATGCCGAAATAAGAATTCTGCTCGTATTTCAGAAAGGGATGTTCATGGCCCTCCAAAAACCGGTATGCCGGTGTTTGGGTAACGGGTAAAAATCTGTAAAAGCCCAGCCTTTGTGACAAATGGACGATGCATCGCAGTTCATCGATGTAACGCTCTTCAATATTAATGTTTGTCAGGTGCTCCAGCAACGGGCCGCATTCCGACAAGAACAGAGGATCAAATTGACTGACTGCATAAGGCGCAAATCGATCCGTGGCATCGAGTGCGGTTCGCATGCCGTCTGCCAGCGTGCGGAATTCTTTGATGGTTAAATCAAGCCGGAAGGGCCCCAGATGAAGGTGGATTGCCTCTCCGATATTATCCTCAATTTGTATTCTGTTGAAACCAGCGATGCCCGGCTTCATTTCGGCTAAAGTGATGACGGCTGGATTGCTCATTTTTAATACTCCATGAAGCCCAGGTGGGCTGAGATAATTTCATCATAACGCTTTGCTCTTATGAGCTGCAGGAGTGTTCCGGAAAATCTGAAAAAGACAGGTTGAAAAACTTCGAGTAATTCTGGGTCGCTGAGTATCTCTGCCAGTTCCTCTATTCTGCCGATATAATTATCATTAAAATATCGTTTATCAAAAACACATCTTGTCAGAATGTGCAGACATTCACAAACGTGTGGCAATCCAGCTACGACGATCCCTCCCAGGCGGTGAGGGGAGCATTCGCTCCATGCCTGTTGTTGAATTCTGTGATCCAGTGGAATCCACTCGCCTTGATTGAGACTCCTACAGGCCAGTTCGAAATGACAATCGATAAAAACATTGACTGAAGTATGCTTGTAAAATTGAAACGGATGAACACCATAAAGAAATTTATCCTTCCTCAGCGGGTGGGAAACCTTTTGAAAGCTGTTTTGTTTCAGAAAGCGGTCAACTTTTTCTTTATCATCCCAGTGGATAAGTATGTCAATATCTTTGCCCTTTTTCAATCTATCGGGTAATTCGTTGCCGATATTCCTGAGAAGCCTGTAGGGAATGTCCGAGCAAGCCAGAGTCGACAATATAGCCACGATATGATGAGACGGGATAATGCTCATTTCAGGCCCTTAATTATTTTGAGGTTCTTTTCCGCGACAAGGATGGCGCTGGCAAGTGAAAAGAAATCACCATAGGTACATTCAAAGCGAATGGTGTCTGTCTGGATGTGGATGATATCGGCGCTCCCTTGATACACGGGATGGTTAATCTCAACGAGAATGCTCTTCCCCGATAAATTAAATTCAACAAGATCTTGTGTTTTCTCGCCCATACTATCCTTTGTTCCACGACAATATTTTTGTAAAGTTTCCGATTACATTGAAGCTTCTGCATTGCATAAAGAAAACAGGCCTAGTTTTTTTGCTCAATATATTGAAGAACATGCATGAGCAAGCCATAGATGCTAATGTTGCCCAAGCAGCGCCAATAATGCCGAATTTGGGAATCAAAATTAAATTCAACACAACATTCAGAACGGCACCAGACAGCATTCTGTAAAAAGAATATTTTTGAAGTCCCTCAAGAAGAAACCACTTCCCGACTGCGGCCTGCAGAAAGGAAAAAATTCCGGCCCAGATATGTACGGCAAGAACTGCACCTGCCTGATGATAGGCATCCCCAAACAGCAAGTCAACTACCCAATATGAAATAAATGTCATCGGCAGAGCTACTGCTAGCGACAGCATGACCATTAAATTAAAAAGTTGTTGGAGGCGTTCATAATAGAGAGTTTGACTTTTCTTTTTAGCATCAATGATTGACGGAAAAATGGATGACGCGAAGGCTATGGGGATGAAATACCACACTTCACTGATTTTAACGGCGGAGGTATAAATTCCAACGGCTTCATTACCTAACATCTGTCCCAACATGATTTGATCGATACGCATATAGACCATATATGCTACACCAGCGAGTATTAATGGCCAACTGTCTTTCAGAAGGATCTTGGCCCTGTTGATACGAATCAGCCAGGTTCTTATCCTGCCGCCTCGCATAGAATAAACAATGATAAATCCTATGGCTACAGACATGCCCTCGGCAAACAAGGTCCAAATAAAAGCCATCAAAGCGGCTTGCGTGCAGATAAGGACAATCTTGACTGCTGCAAAAAAGAGAAATACGCCATTTTCTGTCCACACAATATACTTGGATTGAACTTGGGCCTCAAACCAGTAACGTATTACATTCGTGGCTTGCGGTATCATCAGTGCAGCAAGGCATGCCACCATTGTTTGCACCTGATTGTCATCTGGTCGAATGTAATTAATGGTCAGTATGGCAAAACCGAAGGCGAATATTCCACACAGCACTTGCAATGCAAGCGCTGTCCCCATGGTTTTATCGACCTCCGATGGGTTTTGTACTAAATCACGGACTATTATTCCTGTACTGAATCCACAAGAGGAAATCGCCGCAAACAATGACACAAAGGCGATGACATAACTCATGAGGCCGAATTGTTCCGGTCCCAGATAGCGGGCAATCCAGACTCCTACAAGAAGTCCTACGCCCAGTCGTATAAACTTGTCAAAGAACAGCCAAATGATGTTATTCAGTATGTTTGTTAGGCCACGACGTTGCTCAATTTTACAACGCAAATTAACAGGCAGGAATCTTAATATTCTCTCGATCATTGGTTTGCCGTTAATTTTTTTCCTGCCGTTCCCACACCAGAAAGTTTGGCCGGTTTTCAAGTTTTGGCATAAAGGCCGTGAATTCC
>CAYOPU010000226.1:0-3097 GCA_964405915.1 uncultured Smithella sp.
CAAAGGAGCGTTTGGAAGATAAATTCGGCGAAGGGATCAAGTTCGGGGTGGTGGTCTCTCTTAAATCAATCGATGGAGTCAACCGCATCAATGAATTCATAAAGAACTGCTATGCTCGGATGTGGCTGGTGAATGTCATCGAGGTTCAAAATCGAGTTGAGATTCATAATATTGCGGAACAGGATATTGAATTTCAGGAGTAAGGCCCTTGTTGAATACGAAGGATGACAGAATAGTCGAAAGGAGATGAAACAAAAAATGGGAAAAAACAAGCATGTTACGCCGCATCCGAAAGGCGGCTGGCAGGTGAAAGGAAGCGGTAACTCGAAAGCGACAGTCAGAACTCGAACTCAGGCTGAGGCTGTCAAATCAGCTCGGAAAATTGCAGCCAACCAAAAATCAGAGGTCGTGATTCATGGGCAGACAGGCAGAATCCGTGCAAAGGACTCCTATGGCAATGATCCCTGCCCACCCAAAGGGTAGGGGTACGGATCAAATGGAATGAAGTGATGCTGCAATAAAAGAGCAAGAATTCGATGTTCGGGAAAACCTGCGCCAAGCCTTCAACTGCATTTAGTGCCGTACTGGAAGCGTTGGCAGATTTATCCATGATCAATCCACCGAGTCATCCAGTTTTAGCAATCGATCGAAAAGCACTGAAAATAGGCCAATTGGAACCAATCACGAATCAGGATCTTATGAAAGATGAGGAACTGGTGGAGCTGGAACTTTGGGACTATAACCCCGGAATATTGGTTTGGGTGTCGAAAGTGAGGTTTAAGCGATCTGAGTTCTCAATTTAATTTCTATGATTGGATTTTTGATGATGATTAAGCTGAAAGCTTGTTTGTGATGTCGAGAAAACAAGACAGAGAGTGCCTTTACCAGGACTCTCTTAACATTGATCGCCCCGATTTTCAGGGTGAACCATGTTTTTGAGCGCACGAATCCCCGGACGGGTATCTGGTCTACGTGGTATCTTCTTCGCAGGACCGATGGAATCCCTTCCACTGCATTTCTCATCCTTGTGAGTTTTTTATATTCCTCTGTGGATAACTTCCTCAAATACTGAGCTCTGGCTACGGTTTTGGCACTTATCGTGACGACGGCATGCTTTTTCTGGTTTTTTACCCGACAGGCTTTGCGGTTTTTGCAGCTATTGCAATGCTCTTTTAAAAAGAACATGCGATAGCTGTCCTGGTTGGCGTTGTAGGTGGTTTCAACGGGAACGCGCCACTGTGGGCAGTAGCGGACCTGATGGTCCTCTTCGTCAATCAGAAAGTCACCCAGGATGACATCCGGATCTTTCCCGAGCAGCGTTGTGGTGACCAGCCGGATATTGTTCTCCCTGGCGTTCTGGATGTTGTCTTCTCCCCCATAGGCCCCATCAGTTATCAGCGTCACTGGTTCTTCCTGCACGCCAAGTTCATTCACCACTTCCCGGCAGAAGGCTGAATCGCTGTGGATATTTTGCTCATAGCCAAACTGAGTGATGATGGCTCCGTTTTCGTCGATTGTTTCCACGATGTTGCCGACATAACCCTTATGGCATTCTCCTGCTTTTCGGCGGAAAGTAGCGTCGGGATCGGATGGGTTTTGAAGACTGTCCGTCCGGATCTCCTTCTTGTTCTTGGGCTTAATGGAACCATCCTCACCATATTGGGCTTGTTCTTTCAAGACTCGTGTTAATGTCTGATATTCCGGGGTTTCTTTGTAGGACCCGGCACTTGATCTGGCAAGGGATTCCGCATCGGCCAGGGCCTTCTCAAGGTTCAGTTCCAGATCTTCGGTTTTGCTCCGGTATAGGGTGTTATTCTTGTGTCCGTCCTGAAGATACAGGGAAAGTCTTGGTGTCAGTACCTTTTCTCTGCCATCGGCCTGGATCAGCCGTGTCAGATTACTGATACTGGTATAGACGATTTCAAGTCGAGACATCTTTTTGCAGCTGGAAGCGATCATGACACTATCCATTCGTTTCAGCGAAGGATTGATGTCCATGAAATCCACCATTTTTTCAGCCATGGCCAGCATCTCTTCTTTGAGCAGATCCACACCCGTCTCCATTTCATAGAAATAGAGCCGTTCTCTGAATCGGCTCAGTGTCCGGTCGCTGATGGGCTGTTCCAGGTAGCTGGTGGTATTGAGGGCATACTGGTACTTAACATCCGTAAGGATATTTAAAAGCAGCTCATCATCCGTGAGCCGGCACATCTCCTTCAAGAGGAGGGCAGCGACCACAATATTCACCGGAGTATTCGGTCTGGAAAAAGCATTGCTGCTGTAAAGAACAGCAAATCGTTCCTCATTGATGAGAGGAAAAATGGTCTTGGCAAAAGCACCAGCCCAGGAATTCAAAATGAACTTCTTGGTTCTGTCGGTCAACTGATTGAAATTGTCGTCCAAACTCAATTGCTGATGTTTGTTTGCTGAAAAACCCATTTATAAACCCACCTGTTACTAAAAAATTTCTATTATATTTTACCATAACGCATTCAGTCAGACTTAAAGTGGGTTAAATTGCCACTTACATGTTTTGACACCCTAACCAATATTATATCAATTGAACGAGAAATGTCAAATGGCTCCCCGGGCGGATTGGCATGACCTGCGGCTGATCGGGCGATCTCTTGCCCGGCGGAGCGGCGTGCCCTCATAAAAAAAGCCTGGGATCAGAGAAAAATCCCCGGAGGACATTTTTGCCGGCTATGGCCGGATTTTTCCGGTCCGTTTCAGCCACTCATCCTCCAGCAGGGCGTAGACGCAGTCGTCCAGCCACCGGCCGTCCTGCCGGAAGCTTTTGATGAAATGGGCTTCCTGGCGAAAGCCCAGGTTCTTCAGCAGGCGGATGGACCGCTCATTGTCCGGATCCACGGAGCCGGTGATCCGGTGTTTCCCCCGAACGGTGAACAGATAATCGATGACGGCTGACACTGCCTCCAGGGCATAGCCTTTGCCCCAGGCAGCGGGAGCGAGGGTATAGCCGATCTCCATCTGATGCTCATCCACAAAGTGAAGGCCGATGTCGCCGATCAGGCGGCCATCGGGCAGACAAACCGCCAGCTGAACCCAGCCGTACCCTTTTTCCGCCTGCTCCAGC
>CAYOPU010000226.1:3107-3315 GCA_964405915.1 uncultured Smithella sp.
ACTCCCGGACTTCCTCCACCGCCCCCGGCCGCCAGGACTGGTACCGGCTCACCTCAGGCAGGGAGCGGTAGTCAAAGAGCGCTTCGCTGTCGCCTTCGCCCAGAACGCGCAGCTCCAGCCGCTCGGTCCGGATGCGGATCGTTGCTGTCTCATCCATGGTGTGTGCCTCCTTAATTCATAGGCGGGTCGTTCCGATCCGCCAATCATC
>CAYOPU010000227.1:0-3299 GCA_964405915.1 uncultured Smithella sp.
CTGATCGATATCATCAGGATCAAGCTTTCCTTCCCCATGATCTGAAATCATTTTTTTTACGGCAAAAATAATCTCGTCACGGCTGCCGTAGCTTAAAGCCAGATTCAAGACCATCTGATGATTATGCTCCGTCAGTTTCTTAACTTCCAGAAGTTTTGCCCTGACGGGCGCGTACAACCGTTCAATCTCACCGATCGTCGTCAGTTGAATACCCTGCTTTTGAAATGTGGGCGTTTCCTTCTCCAGAAATTCCTCCAATAAAGACATGAGGGCGCTGACCTCCCCGGCTGGTCTGCCCCAGTTTTCCGAGGAGAAAGCAAACAAGGTAAGGTATTGAATCCCCATTTCACGACAAGCTGTTACGATTGTCCTGACGGCTTCGACCCCTTTCCTGTGACCGCGAATTCGCCCCAGGGTGTGCTGTTCTGCCCAGCGACCGTTGCCATCCATGATAATGGCGATATGCCCGGGCAGATTGTTTTGATCGATCTTTTTCATGTTGCTTTCATCATGCCTCAAAAACAAATGGGGAGCTTTTGACTCCCCATTGAGATTCTTTCTTACAATTTCCCTTAAATCTCCATAATTTCTTTTTCTTTGGCCGCCAGAATCTTATCCGTCTTTTCGATATAACGGTCCGTCAATTTCTGAACTTCATCCTGGGCGTCGTGCAACTCATCTTCGGACATTTTATTGTTCTTTTTAATCTCTTTTAACGCCTCGTTGGCATCCCGTCTTTCATTGCGCAGTTTCACCTTGCCTTCTTCAGTCATTTTCTTGACTGATTTGACCAGTTCCCTGCGTCGCTCTTCCGTTAATTGAGGAATCGACAGGCGAATCACTTTGCCGTCCGTGGAAGGCATCAGACCCAAATCGGACTTCTGAATCGCTTTTTCAATCGCGCCGATGGCGGTTGCGTCCCACGGCGCAATAACAATGAGCCGGCTTTCCGGAACGGAAAGCGTCGCCACCTGGGCAAGCGGAGTCGGCGTTCCATAATAATCAACTTTGATGCCGTCCAGCAGTGCAATGGATGCGCGACCGGTTCGGACTCTGCTCAATGATTTCTCCAGAGAAGATATTGTTTTTTCCATCTCATCTTTGACTTTCGAAAAAACCTGTTCTTTCATAATCATTCTCCTACGTAAGTTCCAATTTTTTTACCGCAAATGACGCCCCGGATGTTCCCTTTTTTTTGCATATTAAAGACAATAATGGGCAAAGCATTATCCCGGCAAAGCGTGATTGCCGTTGAATCCATTACTTTAAGGTTTTTAGTCAAAACATCTATATAACTTATCTTTTTAAACATAACCGCAGATTTGTTTTTCACCGGATCTTTGTCATAAACCCCGTCAACCTTGGTCGCTTTCATGATAACGTCGGCCCGGATTTCCATGGCTCTCAGAGATGCGGCCGTGTCCGTGGAGAAATAGGGATTACCCGTTCCGCCGGCAAAGATGACAATTCTGCCTTTTTCCAGATGACGGACGGCTTTGCGCTGAATGTAAGGCTCTGCGATTTGTCTCATATCAATGGACGACTGAACACGTGTCGGCAGCCCGCGCGCCTCTAAAGCGCTCTGCAGGGCAAGGCTGTTAATAACCGTGGCCAGCATTCCCATGTAATCGGCGGTTGTCCGATCCATGCCTTTGGCGCTGGCTTCAATGCCCCGAAAAATATTCCCGCCCCCGATGACAATACCGACCTGGATTTTCAGATGAGCCAGAGACTTTATTTCATCGGCAAGGTAATTCGCCACATCCGGATCAACCCCTGTGGATTGTTTGCCCAGAAGAGCTTCACCGCTGAGCTTCAAAAGGATTCTTTTGTAGGCGGCTTTTTGTTGCTGACCACTCATAATTACTTAATGTCCTCACCGAGTTGGAAGCGGGCAAAACGGCGAATGACAATGTTTTCACCTGTTTTGGCAATCATATTGCTGATCAGCGTTCCAATGGTGATGTCCTGATTCTTGACAAACTTCTGTTCGACCAGACAGACATCCTCGTAATATTTCTTAAGTTTTCCCTCGATAATTTTATCCCAGATTTTTTCGGGCTTTTTCTCTTCGCGCAACTGACTGCGGTAAATTTCTTTTTCTCGATCCAGAATGTCCCCGGCAATTTCCTCCGGACGCACACACATCGGATTCGTTGCGGCGATGTGCATGGCAATATCTTTGGCCATTGATTGAAAATCATCTGTTTTCGCCACAAAGTCCGTCTCACAATTGATTTCCACCATAACGCCGATTTTGCCGCCCATATGGATATACGAAGCAACGGTGCCGTCTTTGGCCGCTTTGGATGATCGTTTGGTTGCCGCTGAAAGTCCTTTTTTTCTTAAAAAATCAATCGCTTTTTCAAAATCGCCGTCCACCGCCGTCAGCGCTTCCTTGCAATCCATCATGCCGGCACCGGTTTTCGTCCTTAATTCTTTTACCATTGTTGAAGTGATTTCCAATGTTCTATCCTCCCGGAATTCTATTCCTGTATATGTTTTCTCACGCGTTGCGCGCGTTTATTTTTGCTCTGTAAGAACAGCACCGTTTTCCATCTCGACGCTTTCGGGAATATCCGCCTCGGCATCTTTACTTTCCGCCACAGCCGCTCCCGCCTCTTTATTGGATTCAGCAGCCAGTTTCTCTTCGAATCGTTTCTTGCCTTCTAAAACCGCTTCCGCAAATTTTGAGGCGAACAATTTGATGGCCCGGATGGCGTCATCGTTTCCCGGAATGATATAATCGATATCCGTCGGATCACAGTTGGTATCGACGATGGCCACCAGAGGAACCTTCAATTTCTTCGCTTCCTTGACGGTAATATGTTCCCGGTTGGGATCAACGATGAAAACAGCGGCCGGATGAGATTTCATGTTCTTGATGCCGCCTAAAACATTTTCCAGCTTGTCCATTTCCTTTTGCAGTTTGGTGATTTCTTTTTTAGGAAAAGCCTTAATGGAGTCGTCGGCAAACATTTTGTTGAGGCTGTTCAAGCGGTCAATACTCTTTTTAACGGTAATAAAATTGGTCAACATCCCGCCCAGCCATCGCTGGTTGACATAAGGCATGCCGCAGCGCAAGGCCTCTTCGCGAATCGCCTCCTGGGATTGTTTCTTGGTTCCGACAAAGAGAATTTCTTTGCCCTGGCTGACCGTATCCACCACAAAATTATAGGCGGTCTGGAATAAACCGACGGTCTGCTGCAAATCGATAATGTAGATGTTGTTGCGGGCCCCAAAAATATAGGGTTTCATCTTGGGGTTCCATTTGTTGGTTTGATGTCCGAAATGGACAC
>CAYOPU010000228.1:0-3274 GCA_964405915.1 uncultured Smithella sp.
TCTTACTGCCGTTTCGTCTGTGCCATACCAATCTTCTGTATGGTGTAAGGCACTCACCACAGATGAGGATTTCGTTGAGGGCATATAGTCCACTGTATCGGCTCTGTTCTGTTGTGGATTGTTTGCTTACCTTTCGTTTGCTGTTTCTGCGTGACCGTTCAGCCTGCACCTTATCATATAGCTCTCGGCTGACCACTGGGGGATGATTGTTTCGTATGAGATATTTGGGTAGCTCACCATTGTTATTTCTAACCTTTTTGCTGATAGGATCGACGATGAAGGTTTTTTGTAGCAGTACATCTCCACAATAACGTTCATTTTCCAGTATGGAGTAGATGGTGCTGTCTTTCCATTTTCCACCTTTGGCATGGGAGTTGATTTTTCGTTTTTCCAGTTCCTTTATGATGGCTACGGCGCTCATGCCCTTTAGGTATAATTGGTAGATAAGCTGAATGATTTCGGCTTCCTCGGGTATTATTTCGGGTTCTCCGTCTGCACCTTTGCGATATGCATAGATGTTGGTGTAGTTAAATTTTACTCGCCCCTCCTGCATTGCCATTCGCTTGCCCATCTTGATGTTAAGGGAGAGGGAGTTCAATTCCTCTTGGGCGAGGCTTGACAGTATAGTCAACACAACCTCGCTGTTTTCCTCTAAGGTGTTTATATTTTCCTTTTCGAATAGAACGCCAACTCCCATTGCTTTGAGCTTTCTCACATACTTGATGCTATCCAAGGTGTTTCTTGCAAATCGGCTGATGGATTTGGTGATGATGAGGTCGATTTTACCTTTTTTACAGTGTCGCATCATTTTCATAAAGTCGGGGCGTTTTTCTGCCGATGCACCCGAGATGCCCTCATCGGCATAGGTGCCGGCAAGTTTCCATTCGGGGGTTCTCATAATTAGGTCGGTGTAGTAGCTCTTTTGTACATGGAAGCTTGTGAGCTGTTCCTCGAAGTCGGTGGATACTCGGCTGTAGGAGGCTACTCGCAGTTGTCGGTTTCTATTGCCGAATATGTACATATCTTTTGTGGCTGGTATTACGATTAGCTCTCTCTCAAATTGTTCCATTTTGGTTCTCCTTTCCTTAGTTTTTTATTTTCTGTCCATTGGTTAATACAATCTCCATTGCTTTGGTGCGAGATACCACAATCTTCATTGTTATTGTAGGGAGTAGCTTGCTGTCAAGCTCTGTATTACTCAGTCTTTCTATGGTATGACTTAGGTAGCTGTCCTCACCGATATTTTCCAATATGCTGTATTTTTCTCTTGCCAATTTCATAATACTTTCTTTGATTTCTTCAAGGTTTGGAGTGGGTTCATTCATAGCAAGGTCGATTCGGTTCTTCAGCTTGATGAGTTCCAAGTTCAGTGTTTTGCTCTCTGCTTGACTTGTCTTTTTGCACTTTTCACTTAGCAAGAGCTTTCGTTGTAGCTCCATAATATCTTTTGCAAGGCTCTCATCACTGACCTTCAGGCTGATATGGTCGGTATCATTGGGGCAATACCAACGTTCCACCCCTGTGGCTTTTAATCTTCGCCTTAGCTTTTCGCCACACTCGTTGCATACGAGATATGGCTTTAGGGCTTTCATATCCTTATCCATTCTGTGAGTGTATGGCTTTGCCTGTTTCTCTGTCGATTGGAGCAACTCACTGTGTATAATTGTGGGGTACTTGTTATTGCCAAGGTAGTTCTTATTTTGCAACACTCTTGCCACCATATTCTTGTTCCACTGTGCCTTTTCGGGAGTGTACCTAACCCCCAATGCTGTTAATCGTTCTGCGATTTGCAGATAGGATTCGCCATTTGCATATCTTTCATAAATTCGCACCACGATGTGTTTTTCTTCGGGTTCTATGGTAAGCTTGCCATTTTCTATTTTGTATCCATAGGGTATGATTCTGTTTTGTGCCATTGTTACAACCTCTCTTTCAGCACAAGTCCGTTGATTAGTAGGAAGTCTATGGTTTTGTCATCATAGGCAATCATCTTTGCCACAATTTCTTCCATTAGGCTTTCATTGAACTCTGTAATTTTATCGGGACCGCTTTCCAAAATGTCGATTAAATCCTCGGTTTTGTCAATGGAGTCATCGGCATCTTGTTCCTCCAGTAGTTTAAGCTTTGCACTTTTCAGCTTTCGGATTTTCTTTTGTAGTTCATCTGTTTGGGATATAAATAGAGCAGAGTCAAGGATGCCTTTGGACAAAAGTCCATTCATCACATGATTCTGCTCTGCAAGTTCTGCTATTTGTTTGTTGAGTGTGCCGATTTCGAGATTGTTCCTTGTTCTGAGGTCTTGTAGCTTTTCAAGCTGTGTAAGTAGTGGGATAAGGATATTGCCATAATTTTTCGAGAGCTTATTATACATTCTTATGAATGCATTATAAATTTTTTCCTCGGGCAACTTCCGTCCACCACACAGTTCCTTGCTGTCATCGTGCTGTCTGCACACCCAGTAGACAGTATTGTTTGTTTCTTTTCTGCGATAGGTTGTTCCACATTCGGCACATTTGATTTTTTTGCTCAGTGGGTATTCCTTGCAATCGGTGTTGATATTTTCTCTGCGTTCTTCTCTTAGAATTTTGGCAAGCTCAAACTGTATTCTCTCCACGATTGGCTCATGGGTGTTGGACACATAATACTGTGGAAGCTCACCTTTATTGATGCGTTTGTTGTAGGGTAAGGCATCTTCGGCGAAGGATTTTTGCAGGAGCATATCTCCCACATAACGCTCGTTTTTTAGGATAATTCCCACTGTTTGTGGACGCCATTTTATTTTGTTGTTTTTGAAGGGTATTTCATCTGCCATTAACTCTTTTGCAATAGCAGAATAGCCTTTTCCACTAAGGTATTCTCGGAAAATTCTGCGAACAATCTCAGCTTCGTTTTCCTCTATGACAAGCTCGTTATTTATAAGCCTATATCCATAAGGTGGGTTGGATGATACATAGGTTCCTTTAGACATTCTCATTCTTGCACCCTTTTTGCAGTTCTTTGAGATTGTCATGGATTCCTCTTGTGCGAACAGGGAGTAGAGTGTCAATAGGTTTTCACTGGTTAAGGTCGCAGTGTCGAGGTTTTCTTTCTCGAAGTATACTGTAACGCCTATGTCTTTCAGCTCTCTGATTACTCCTATTGCATCGAGGGTATTTCTTGCAAATCGGCTTGTGGACTTAGTGATGATTCTATCAATTTTCCCCCTTTTGCAGTCGGCAAGCATTCTTGCAAAGTCATCTCTTTTGTTTACCGATACGCCCGAAATCCCTTCATC
>CAYOPU010000229.1:0-3236 GCA_964405915.1 uncultured Smithella sp.
CTCAATAAATAATAAATTGATGAAAATGCTGAAAATAACAGCGATGAAACAAAAATATGACTTTCTGATAAGCATGTGTTGGCCTGAATGGTAATCAAATTATTTGTCGCAATCTATTTGTTTCTTGGATCAATCTCTGAGAATGAACCACAAAAGGTAAATCTTCTGCCGCTCTGTATACTGGAACTGGAACTGGCAAGGGTTTGATGTCAGTCCGTCAAGAGAAAGTTGAAATGTTTACAGCGGCCCTGTTTCCCGTTCCCGTCCTACTCTTTGCCAGCTTTCACCGGCGCTTTCAGGGTGACCCCGTTCTCAGCAAAGACATTATTTCTGCTCTCAAAGATTCAGGAAAAACAACTTCCAATTTATGCTCTTCATCTGGTTTCCAATCTAAACAAGAATCAGCCAGAATTTCTAAATATACTTTTAAGTCTTTTTTATCAAGAGAAGGCAGATCCTCATGGGAAATCACTATCAGCTTCGTATCTAACCAATTAAAATCACGTAAGCAATCGTACAAAGCATCCCAGTTAAACCCAAAATAATCTGGTAACATCAAAAGCTCGTATAGAAGAGTAAGCAAATGATCTCGGCTTTTTAGACCAGCGGGTAACCGGACCACAAAGGCTCCGTCAGGGCGATAGGCATTGATATCATGAACAAATTTAAGAGCATCTATACGACCGGTCATATTAATATTCCTGATTATTTAAGTGGTATAAATGTGCGGTAATGGTCGGGTGTATAGTACATTTCTCCACCCGTCCCTGTAATAATAAGTTGAGGTCCTGGATCTTTTATACCAGGTGTGGGCTGAACGAATTCCTTATAATAACCTTCCGCTTTTTGGGGTAATAGCTTTTCATTGTTTTTGAAAACAGAGCCATCATTACGATGTGGAAACCTTTCTCCCGAATTAATGCGATCAAGAGTGGGCTTTAAGTCGACAGTTCCTTCACAAGGTTTTCCCGTTTTCTTATTAATGATTTTTACGCCACTAATAAATCTTGTAGTCTTGCCTCCTACACTACTAGAGTAAGTGCCACCACCACCACCAAACCTGGGTAATCCAAATCCACCATTTCCCGGATCAAATAGGGGGCTAAGCCCATCCGGATCAATCAAGTTTACTGGATTATTTAGGACATACGCATAAAGATTAACATCCCCTCCGGCAAATGAGATCGGATCCTTCGTTACAAACCTTCCAACTTTTTGATCGTAGTAACGGGCTCTGTAGAAATACATCCCCGTTTCGGTGTCGTATTCTCTTGCCGTAAAGGTAAACGGCTGTTTGATATTGCCGTTGGTGGTGATCGTCTGGTTTCCGAAAGAATCGTATTCGTAGCGCTGGACGATGTTTCCGGTGGCGTTGCTTAATGCTGTGATGCTGCCTAATCCGTCGGCATGGTAGTAGTAAGGAGTGAAGGCTGTTGCGCCTGTGATCTCTATGGCTAAAGGTTCATCAATGTTGGGGCCGTGCGTGTATCTGGCGGTGATGGTTCCTGCCTGATTATACTCCAGAATGATGTTTGCCCCGTCATAAGCGTAATAGGTGGTTCTGGGGCAGGTGTTCGGGGCGGCGCATTCTGTGCCGATTTCATCTTTGACGAGGGTCTTGGATATTCTTCTGCCGAAAGGATCATAGGCAAAGGCAAGTTCTCTGGTTTTGTTGTCTGTAGTGATCTGTATGCCCGTGAGGCGGTTCTCAGCGTCATACCCGTAGGTGGTTGTCTCATTCACGGACGGGGGGTGTTCATAGATGCTGCTTACGCGGTTGCCGACGACATTGTACTGATAGTTAATGAGAAACCTCCGCAGAATCTGCAGGCAGCAAAGCAGAACGGCCTGATGCAGTTGCATCAATGCGATTTTCCGATGAACGATGTGGTTTGCGTTTCTCAAATTGATTTCCGCATTCTGTTTGGTTTCAATAATCTACAAACGCTCTGAATACCAGAACCAGCAAGGGTTTGATGGTAATCCCCAAAGAGAAACTTACTTTTTTACGGACGTCCCTCCGTTCCCGTCCCTCCGTTCCTTCAGGGCGTCCCCCTAGTGCGTCCCACAGAATTCCCCCCCTGAAGTGACCTTTTCAAGGTGTAGGGCTAACAGCAATATATAACTCAGAAGAATCACAGTATTTCTTTAGTTGGTAGTCTGGCCGAATAATAGTTATGCTTACACTGATTCCATCTTTGTACCGGTTTGCGAACGGGATGTTGAATTTACATAACGCTATTTGCTTGTAATCACTTGTACCTTCCTTAAACCACGCCTGGTCCATTTTATCTACTATCTTTTCAAGCACCAAATCGTTGTGATAATAAAAACTGACTTTAAATATCCCGTTAAATTTATAGTTTTCATGAAAACCATCTTTTTTATTGACTAAGCCTATTTCGTAAATGTCTAAATATTCTGGCTCTAATGCATATACTTTTGAATAACCAGCGCTTCGAGTGAATATCTCACAAGAATCAATTTTTATTGGCCTGTAAAGCTTATCATTATCTATAAGAAGACTATTTGCAATGTGGCGTATCCATATCGGAATTGGCAAATATCCTTTATCTACTCTCATAACCAGCAAACTTAATATCACTATAAAAATTATACCAACCACTAAATATTGCATTTTTTTCATATTACCCTCTGTTATATTATTTGCATCCCTTTTTTTCTTTTTTTAGCCTTTCATATTCCTTCCGAAGTCGTTCTGCCCAGCTTTGACAATTATTTCTATTCCATGGATAGTTAGAGTACTTGCCGTCTGAAATATTCTTTAGGGCTTCTCTCATGATATTATCGTCATAATGTTCAGAGCCATATCGATAACCTTTTCCAGTTGGGTCTTCAGTAAAACGTCCATTTTTTCCAAACCCCCAATTCTCCCCTGTGCCATCTTCAAAGAAACCATGCTCATGCGATAACTCTGTATTTAAATAGTCATCCAATTTATTATCTGATCCAATTCTAAACCACGGTGCCTCACCATCTGATAATGGACGTTTTCCGAATACGAATAATCCTAGTGGATCACTCCAATTCCCTGGATTGTTTCCAACATACGCATATAGATTTACATCCTTTCCCGCAAATCCAATCGGGTCTTTCGTCACAAACCTCCCGACTTTCTGATCATAATATCTTGCCCTGTAAAAGTACATCCCCGTTTCGGTGTCATACTCTCTTCCCGTAAAAGTAAACGGCTGTTTGATGTTGCCGTTGGTGGT
>CAYOPU010000230.1:0-3227 GCA_964405915.1 uncultured Smithella sp.
TGAAGGAGGCCGGCGTGAAATTGATGTTTGGAACAACGGTAAAGAAAATAGAAGAGAAAGCGGTTGTCGTTGAAGTCAAAGGCGAAGAAAAAAGACTGGAGCCGACAGCCCAGGTCATCTTGGCCATCGGTGTCACGCCCAGAACCGACCTGAAAGACATGCTGGTAAAAAAAGGCATCCGTCATTTTGTAGTCGGCGACGCGGTCGCGCCGCGACGGATCATCGAGGCGACAACGGAAGGGGCCAAGGCGGCTTGGGAGATATGAGACGGGCGATAGGCGATAGGCGATAGGTAATGGGAGAAACACCCGTGGTGGCAAACCGTCTGTTTCGTCATGCCCCCTCCGTCATTCCGGCGGAGGCTGATTTCTTTTCCGGAAGGAATGTTTGAAACCCGGGAAGAAAGCCGCTGTTCTTTAGACTGGACAAATTAACGATGTACGGCCGCGAGCGCAAATCCCGTCGGCCTTACAATCGGTTGACATTGCCGTATTAATGACGTACCATATGCAGTACGATAAGGAGGTTAAGAAATATGACAACGTTAACAGCATCAGACGCAAGAAAGCGACTATACAACCTTGTGGACGAAGTAAAGGATACACACATTCCGGTTCAGATTGTTGGTAAAAGAAATTCCGCAGTTCTCATTTCAGATGAGGACTGGCGGTCTATAGAAGAGACTTTGTATCTCGCTGCAATTCCCGGCATGCGTGAATCAATAAAAAAAGGTTTGAAGACACCTATTGAAAGATGCAAGGAGGAACCCGGCTGGTGAATTGGCAATTGGTTTTCACTAAGCAAGCGCAAAAAGATGCAAAAAATATTGCACAATCCGGTCTTAAACCACAGGTAACTCGATTACTAGATTTGCTAAGAGTAGATCCGTTCCAAAATTCACCGCCCTATGAAAAGCTCGTCGGCGACTTATCGGGAGCATATTCTAGAAGAATCAACATACAACATCGTTTAATTTATCAAATATTAAAAGACATCCATACGGTAAAAGTTATCAGAATGTGGACACATTATGAATAATCTATGGCCAACAAAATCAATACACCCGATCGCTGCGCTCCGAGTGATTTTTTCGTTGCCGCCGCGCTGCGCGCGACGGCAACGGCGGAGCTAAGCTACAGCTTGACCAACAGGTTGCGAATGGAGTAAGTCGAATTGGGGAAGTCTTGTGCTCTCGCCCAATAGTTGCCTGCTTGCAGCTTCACGGGCGCAAACCTGTTGCTCCAACGGTTGTCACGCGTTGCAAGTGACGCTTCGCGTCCCCAGCAAACCGAGCCACCGCTTAGCTTCGCCGTTAACCACGATAATTATGGATAAAATAGACAAAAACAATTTCTGGAATTGGGCTCAGCGCCGCATTGGATTTATAAAATAAGAGAGATTGACATGATAACCGCGCTGAGTTACAAGATCATCAATACTGTTGGTGATAAACAGCGGCAAAGGCAACGATGCCTTTGAAAACTTGAAACTATCGTTGATACACATATCAAAATAAGCTGGCGGACAATTCGCGGAATTGCGGTTTCATCTGTGGCAGGTCCCAAGTCTGCCGGTTCCGCAGAAGACGCTTGTGCAGCACAAGCCTTGGTCTCTGAATCCGAGGAACAAGAACATCAACCTTTTTTGTGGGGGATATCATGCAAAGACAACTTACCGCAATTATCGAGCGAGAAGGTGACGGCTATGTTTCGCTCTGTCCGGAACTCGATATTGCCAGCCAGGGCGATACCATCGAAGATGCGCGTATAAACCTTCGGGAAGCAATCGAACTATTCTTTGAAACAGCATCACCTGCGGAAATTAAAACACGTTTACACGAGGAAGTGTATGTGACCCAAGTGGAGGTTGCCGTTGGGTAAGCTCCGTATTCTTTCCGGCAGGCAAGTCTGCGCCATTCTTTCTAATCACGGATTTGTGGAAGTACGAAAACGGGGCAGCCATATTGTAATGCAGAAGCAGCTTTCCGATACAACAATCACCGTTCCGGTGCCTAACCATTCTGAACTGTGTATTGGAACACTACAATCCATTATTCGACAATCCGGCATTTTGAAGAGTGAATTTGAATCATAAGCTACAGCTTGATCAGCAGGTTGGCGGATGATATAAGTCATAGCGTGCAGGCCCGAGGCTCTCGCCCAATAGTTGCCTGCTTGCTGATTCGCGTGGCGCAAACCTGTTGCTCCAACGGTTGTCACGCGTTGCAAGTAACGCTTCACGTTTCCCGCAACCCGCGCTACCGCCTGGCTCCGCTGTTAGCCACCGTATATGGAGATGATATGATCGTTAAATCGAATGAGGTGCAAAGAAGAAGTTTTCTGGGAGTTGATTTTGTTCTGCTTTCACATGGTCCGGAATCCATGGTGACTAAAATGCTTTACAAGAAAGAAGACCATCCGCCATTACATAAGCATGCGAATGAAGGAGAAACGAAAGAATGAAGATAAAAAATATTATTCCGGTTGATGTCTGTTTTGGCTGCATACCAGTGACAAAATATTGGGTGAGTCTGGTCAGTTGCCTGATATTTCTGGCTTTGGCCGTTGGAACGATACAGGCGCAGACCCAGTGGCCCCGTGTTGCCCTTTCCAAGGACGGCACGCCGATTTCGTATGAGGTTTATGGGGCCGGAGAACCGACGATTGTCTTCGTGCATGGGTGGAGCTGCGACGCCCGCTACTGGCGGGCTCAGGTGTCCTATTTTTCCCAGAAGCATCGTGTTGTTGTTCTGGATCTGGCCGGTCACGGCCACTCGGGGATGGCGCGCAAACGTTATACGATGGAGGCTTTCGGCGAGGACGTTCGGGCCGTGACGGAAGCGACAGGCAGCGCGAGTGTCATTCTGATCGGTCATTCCATGGGGGCTTCGGTGATCGTGGAGGCGGCCAGGCTCATGCCGCAGCGGGTAATCGGTCTTGTCGGTGTGGATACGCTGGAAAACATCGAATACCCGTTGACGCAGAAAGAGCTGAAAAAAATGATGGCTCCCCTGAAGAAGGATTTCAAAACCGGAATCCGGCAGTTTATGAGCTCCATGATGCTGCCCGGTACCGATCCACAGCTTCGCGACTGGATTCTTGCGGATGTTTCCGCCCAGCCGCCTGCAATTGCGTTAAGTGCCATGAAAGAGATGCTGACGCAGTACATTACGGGTGAAGCGGCTAAAATATTTGAGAAAGTCCGCGTTCCGGTCATCACCGTCAATG
>CAYOPU010000231.1:0-1751 GCA_964405915.1 uncultured Smithella sp.
GAAAAATAATTCATTTCATTTTCTCCTGATCATCAAGTACGGCAGTATTTTCAACCAGAGCACAAGAGTCAGAAAGCTTTCGTAAGGCACCGGACTCCTGTAACATTTTGATTAACCACTCATCCGTCGTGCCGCCAAATGATGTTATGTCCACCTTCGTTGCCCATGCATTGGCGCGTCCGATGGCCGCTTCGTCAAAGGCCAGTCCGAAATGGGATTCCGCTGCCAGCTTAAAAGCATCGTAGGTCATCCGGCGGCCAGGCAGGAGGATAACAATCAGCAAGCGTAGAAGGCGCGGATTCAAAACGAATCGCATGCCCCCGCCACGACGCGGCACAATCAGGCCTATCCTTTTGCCCAGCGTGATGAACAGTTTGTGTCCGTAACGCCGGTCCGCCTCGTTATAGAGTTTATTGCGAAGATTCTTTGGCGTTTGATTTAAAATATCCGGATGACGTAAACCATCGTAAATAGTTTTTGACACCGCCTGGACGGTCACTCTGGAAACCTGCTTCACTGTCCGGTTATTTCCGTCAGGATCGGAGACCGCCAATCGACAAGCCGGCCATATCTGGGGTGAGCTATTGCGTGGATAACGCGACGCCTGCGCGGCAAGACTACGCATAATATGCATGGTGCAAAGCATCTCCAGCATTTCCAGCTTGTCCATCAAATCCATTTTCGCGCGACAAACACGGAGGATCTCCACCGCAAAAAGATAGCTTTCGGGCCATGTTTCTTTCGGGCACCATCCACACTTGCTCCAACGCGGATTATTCGCATCCCCGTCCGTCTGTTGCGCGGTTTCCTTTTCCACGCCGCGGTCAATAAACTCTGCAAGTTGAGACACGGTCGCGGGGGTCTCCTTCATAAGGTCATTGAGAGCATTTTCCAAATTTGCATGTAATAAAATTGGATTCTTTTCATCAGCGGTCAGAAAATCGGCAAGACCTTTCTCATTTAACCACGCTTCTATTTCCCCCTGTTCTCTGTTGACTGCATTGCAAAGTTGGAGATACAAAACCTCACCACCACGAGCTAGAAAACGGTGTTTATTGACGGAAAAGTAAGCCGAGTATTGAGATATTAAATCATCCCAGCAATCAGGACGATTATTTGTGGCGTAAGTTTCGTTCCAAATTGTTTCCAATGACAATAAGCCAGGGCAAATCGGCATAAAGCTTTGGGCACACCATGTTCGTTGAATTCCAACACCATGAAAGCCAAGAAATAAATTCTCCAGCGTTTTTACAATATTCTCCGGTGTATCATCATTGACGGATATACGTCTTTGCAGTTCTTCATCAAGCCGTTCAAGTTGACTTCTGTGCGTTTCGTGGCGGGTATCCAGTTTAGACGCGCCAAAAAAGGAAAAGAGCTTAAGGTTTAGATGCGCGCGCGGTGCGTAATCAAGCGTGTCCGTCCATGGATCTTTCAATAAATCTAATGGCGGCAACATATTTGAAAATTTCCGGCCACCGACCTTCTTAGGTGATACAGCCACAAGAAGCAATTCTACCAGCAGCTCCAATGTGGTCTGATCAGAAAAAAAACGACGCCCAAAAAGCCGGACGGCTGGGTTGGCGTCTTTATCAAACAAATCCAAGTCAATATGAGGAAATCGATCACGCATTAGACACCTCCAGCTTTCCTTCTGCTATCGCATAATGTTGACGCAGGAAAGTGTGGTTTGTGCGCAACCGCACTAACAGCATTTCATCGTCTTCATGACTTCGACAACGATTAATCAG
>CAYOPU010000231.1:1851-3226 GCA_964405915.1 uncultured Smithella sp.
ACTACTTGAGCGCTTTGTCTGATATCCTGCTTGTGACGGCTGAGCGTAATATAAAGATGGCTTTGTTGTCCGGGGCCACCCACTTCGGGCAAACGCACACCGGTAAACTGTTCTTGCAGGACATGAAACACACGCTGCTTAAAGTGACTTGCTTCATCCATGGATAGACGCGTAGAAGGATCTTGCCAGTGTTCCCATTTGATAATGGCCAGAGAACCAAGAAATTGCCTTAGGAAAGCGTTACCACGATCGGCATCCTTATTTTCATGAAGAAAGTATAGCATTCGACGGACTTGTTCGCGGGCCTGATCCGGGGTCAATCCATTTTCCTGTATTTGCATCTGGGAACCATAACGTCGAAGCTTTCTAAATTCTTCTTCCAGCAACGGGACCCCCAGTGAGAAATCGTCGCCATGCGTCAACAACCAGAGGTGCCTTTCAGTTGCCGGGCAAGGACGTTCACCGAATCCCTGGGCACGAACCTCATGAATGACCGGCATGCGAACGGCAGCCTGATCTTCGGTATGACCGTCATCACCAAAAAATCGGTTATAGAAGAGGAATTCCGACATCAGCGGTTTGTCCTCGCGTTCCGCTAAATGACGAATATCAGTATATTCCATTCCAGCAGTCAGCAGATACGCAAGGTGCGCGGTTAACTGGCGTATGGTCAATCGTGTGCCATATTCATACATTCTTCTATAAGCCAAAAATAGTCGGCGATTAGCCACTGAAGAATTCACTTGAAACAGGGCAACATTACGATAGATAGGGCAATGTTCTCGACAGGCCTGGTTTTCACACGCGCCCCAGTTTTCATTCGATAAGATCCGATGAAAGATTAGACGGGCCAATTCCAGATTGTCACAGAGGGCAATATTGAAAAAAACAAACGGTACTGGACCGTAAAGGAAGTTATTGGACTCGGCGTCCATTGCCTCCAGGATACGAGGCTCCCATTCGGCGCGGTTTCCCGATCCTGACTTTGCGGCATATCCGCAGAATGCATCCAATAGCGCACCCGTGTTGGTGACAAGAAGCACCCGGATTTTATTCGCCATGACATCGGCAAGCAAATTATCACGCTCATGGGTTTGCCATTCGCTAAAATCTTTAATAATAGCTAAATAAATCCCGTTTGGCAAAACGATGTCTTCACGCCGCTGCAGCGGCACGGATAAAACAGCGTGTTCATCTATCTTTTTCAATTGTTTGTAGACAGCCAAGGCAATGGTGGACTTTCCGTCACCGGCATGGCCGGTCAGAACGACGGATTTTCCCGCGTCTTCGGTCAAGCATTTCACGATACTGTCCACGAGTGGATGACGGACATAAATACGTGAAAAGTTCGGATTGCATGCTTGCGCTTCTGCCA
>CAYOPU010000232.1:0-3214 GCA_964405915.1 uncultured Smithella sp.
CCGTTAAAACATCCGACGAAGAAAGATGTTCAAGCTCGGTTTTGGCCTGTTCCAGTCGAATGGTCTCGATTTCCTTCAATAGATTGCGCAGGTAATTCCGGCGCAAGTCGTTTTCCATCTGATAATTGGCGATCAAACTGATGATATTGGCGGCAAACAGAACGACGCTGCTGTTGATCATTACGGGCGGCGGCATGGGGGTAATATGGGACACACAAAGGACATACAGCAGAAATGCTATCCACGAAACGCTGAAGGCATGCCAGAACCGCAAACGTACCACAATGTTGCCGAACATCACAATGAGAATGACCCCGGTGTGGTAGTGGACAACATTGGGATGATGACTTAGTCCCAACATGAGGATGATGCTGGCACAAGACAGAACAATAAGAAAATCGACAAAAACATCCAGGAAATGAATAAACGTCCGCCGACTCATCAACAAAAGAACGATCACCATGGCAGGAGTGACAATGCCCAGACGGATTTTCCAGGCCGTCAGATAGATGTCCGGGAGCATCTCCTTATCCGTAATGAGAAACAGGTTATAAATGAAGATGGCAATGACCGCCATGATAAAGAAACGGTTTTTGCGGATGTCCAGCGTATCGGCAAGGAAACGGCTTTCGAGATTGCCGGGAAAAACAAGAAAGGGAAATCCGGACTCCAGGGCCTTCTGAATATCACCTTCCAGATTCGTAATATCTTGACGATGGTCGGTCAACGGTTGGCGGACTGCGGTCAAATCTCCATCCTCCTGCAAACGACAAGCCTCACCGGAGAGGTTTTGTCCGGGAATGGATTTTTGCCCAAATTCAGTTTCATGGAAAACCTCCTTTGAAGCATTATAGTCAACAAATGCGTTTGGGGAAAGAAAAATGTCATGCGAAAACCCCCTTGATTTGATATAAAGAATCCGGTGGGTAAACGACGATGGACACAAAAAAAAACTCCCTTCTGAAGCAAGTGCCGGGCCTCCTGCTCTTACTTGCCGCGCTTGTCCTGTTTCTGCCCCGGGATGCCGAAGCGGCCAGGAAACTGGTCATCGATCCTGAATTTGCAAAAAGCAACCTGAAAGGCATTCTACAGGTTTGCAAGGACCCGACGGGCAATCTGACGATCAATCAAATCGCCTCACCGGCTCTTGACGAATGCTTCCGGGATATCTCGATCGAACATCCCACTTTCGGCTATTCGGACGCAACCTTCTGGTTCCGGATCAAAGCCATCGCCACCCCGCAAGTTTCCCAATCTTTTTTCCTTGCCTATGATTATCCGGTCATTGATGAAATTGATCTGTATCTGCCGGACAGCAAAGGATACAAGGTATATTCGGCGGGCGATCGCCGCCCCTTTCACCTTTGGCCGGTCGCATACAGAAGCATTCTTTTCCCCGTCACAATAGATGCCGGAGAATCCTCCACCTGGATCATCCGCGTCAAAAGCGAAGGATCGATCACCGTTCCCATCACCCTGTGGTCGGAAGACGCATTCTCCCGGTACCGGAACAATTCCCTCGTCGCCCTGTGGTTTTTCTATGGCGCCATGATCTCCATCATTTTTTACAATCTTCTTTTCTTTGTTTCGTTCCGGGAAATCAGTTACATTTTTCTTTCTCTGTTTGCCATCAGCATGACGTCCTACTCCCTCATCAACAACGGCATCGCCTTCCAGTATCTTTGGCCGGATCATACGGAATGGGCAAATGCCGCACACCCCTTTTCGCTGCTCATGAGCGGTATCTGGGGCACGTTGTTCACCCGCTATTTCCTGAATCTGAAACGAAAACATCCCTTATTCGATTACACCCTCAAGGCCATTGGCGTTTTGGGCATTATCATGCTGGCAACCCCTTTTCTCCTGAATTACCGGTATGCGACACAGATTTCCATGATGATGGGACTGCTCTCCGTCACTTCCATGCTGGCCACCGGTTCGATCCTGGCGTTTCGTGGTTCCAGACCCGCACGTTTTCTCATTGTTTCGTGGATTGTCTTTTTCGTCTTCATGAGCATGGAAGTCTTGAGAGCCTACGGCGTCATCCCCAAAATCGCCATGTCGGACGCCAGCCTGAGCATCGGCACCAGCGCCATGATCCTCATCCTGTCTCTCGGAATCACGGACAAGATTAACGTCATCCGCCGGGAAAAAGACAGCGCCCTCGCGGCCCTGCGGGAAAGCGAAGAAAAATACCGAGATATCTTCAATAATGTTTCCGATGTTCTGTATATCCACGACCTGGAAGGACGTTTCACCGACATCAACCGTCAGGTGGCAAAGCTTGGGTATACTCCGGATGAACTCAAAGGAAAGAACATCCGGGATTTAATTCCGGAAGAACACCGTCAGGGCTTTGAAGATTATATCCATAGTCTGCATTCTCAAGGAAGCGGCTCAGGATTAATCAACATTATGACCAAAGACGGCGCCGTCCGGATCATGGAATTCATGAACAACCTTTACTACGATAAATCGGGCAGGCCCCTGGGAGCGAGAGGCTCCATCCGTGATGTAACGGAAAGGATCATCATGAATCGGGAAAAAAAGGAGCTGGAAGCCCGATTGCTGCAATCCCGAAAAATGGAAGCCCTGGGTATGCTGGCGGGCGGCGTCGCCCACGATCTGAACAACATTCTCTCGGCTGTCGTCACCTATCCGGAACTCCTTCTTCTTCAGCGCAGTCTGGATGAAAAGCAGCGGCGGATCATCAAGACGATCCATGAGGGAGGCCTGCGCGCCACCGCCATTGTGGGCGATCTGCTGACCATCGCCAGGGGCGTGGCTATCCGGAAGGAGTCTCTCGACCTCAATGACGTGGTTCGGGAATACCTTTCGTCTCCGGATTACCTGGCCTTAAAACAGCAAGCTCCCGACATCTCCGTAACAGTCCAAATGACGGATACACCGCTGATCATGGACGGTTCACCGATTCATCTCCGGAAGTCCCTCATGAACCTGCTCATCAACGCCTTTGAAGCCGTGGACAGGCACGTCGGAAAAATCACGGTAAAAACCGGCAAGGAAATTCTGGATAAGATGGAATCCGATGATGATCCGGAGGGCAGGGGAAAGTACATCGTTCTGACCGTGGCCGATAACGGTCATGGAATCGCGGAAGCGGATCTGGAAAGGATTTTCGAGCCGTTTTATTCGAAAAAGGTCATGGGCCGCAGCGGCTCCGGCCTGGGCCTTGCCGTCGTCTGGAATTCCG
>CAYOPU010000233.1:0-3195 GCA_964405915.1 uncultured Smithella sp.
TACCGATATTATCCGATCCGGCAAAGTTTTGAATTCCTTTGTCATTTCGTATTACATTTTTTAATTATTTAAAATTCACAGCCCCAATCCTCAAAAAACTTATATTTCAAGCCCCCCATGCACCCACGCTATCCACTACTCGCCACTCATTGCTCATTGCTTTTTTCCCCATCGCCCATCGCCTCCTAGCCCATCGCCTGTTTTTTTCCATCCACCATCCACTGTCTTTAACCTTGAACATAGAGCATAGAACGGTTTTTACTTATGTATTTTTCTATTCAGACTGCCAGTACTGATTCTTTATACTGGGCGATTGCAGCATCGACAGTGAGCAACATCATCCCTTCCACACGGGCTTGAGCAAGAAGCAGACGATCGAAAGGATCTTTATGAAGTAGTGGCAACGAATCAATTTTTAAGGCGTGTTCAGAGGTTACCGGAAGCTCCGTGTAACCATGTATGACCATCATCTTTCTCAAACGATATGGATCAACCTTAAAATCATTGCGTCCGAGTCCGAGCTTGATAACAATTTCCCAGATACTTGCCGCACTGAAAAACAGGCTGTTTTCTTGCGAAGTCAAAATAGAACGAATTGATTCAGAAAGTTTTTCCGGTTGCCCGGCGCTCCAAAGAATAATATGCGTATCCAGAAGCAGCTTCAAGATGACTTTCCCTCGAAAAGTTGTATAATATCCGTCTCCCCCATTGAATCAAAATCGTCCGGGACAGAAATCTCTCCCGTCATAAACCCTATTTTCAGATCACCTTTTTGATCTTCTTCGGATAGCGGTGAAACCTTGACCATCGGTTTGCCTGCTTTGGCGATGATGAATTCTTTTCCCTGTGCAGCCTCTTCAACGAGGCGTGAAAGGTGCGTCTTCGCTTCATGAATATTTATTGTCTGCATAACATACACCTAAAACTTAGTTTACTGGCTTTAGTTTACCCATTTTCCCGAAAATTGTCAATATTCAATGAGACCTTTGCACAACTCAAACTGATTTCACCAAAACTGATTGGCAACTTCTCTGAGTTCGCCGGCCAAAAAATAATATATTGATATTATTCACGATTAAGCTTGGCATGATCATCATTTTATCGGAAATCGATAACTCACAACTTTTTCTCAATGACTCACACCTTCCCGCTTGATAACTTTTAAAAACGTCATCCAGAGGATTTTCATGTCAAAAAGGAAAGACTGTCTTCTGAGATATTCCTCATCATAACTTACCTTGACCGGAATCGGCAATTCGTCGCGCCCGTTGATCTGCGCCCAGCCGGTAATTCCCGGCACCAGATGATGGATGTTCTTTTCCGTTCTTAACCGAATGAGATCATCCTGGTTATACAATGCAGGCCGGGGGCCCACAAAACTCATATTGCCTGCTAAAACACTCCAAAATTGCGGCAACTCGTCAAGACTTGATTTGCGTAGAAACCTGCCGACAGGTGTCAGATAGTGATCAGGATCGCTCAAGAGATGCGTTGCCAACACAGGGGTATCCGTACGCATCGTCCGAAATTTGGGCATCCTGAAAATCACATTGTTCTTGCCCACCCGATCAGACCAGTAAATAGCAGGACCTTTAGAGGTAAGCTTTACCAGCAGAGTTACAAGCAATAGAGGCAATGAAAAAACACAAAGCGCACCAAGAGACATCACGATATCAAATAATCTTTTCAAACCATAAACCCAAAATTAAAAATTGTACCCCTCAGGATTTTTCTCCTGCCATCTCCACGTATCCGTGCACATATCGGCAAGGTTGCGGCGGGCGGACCAGTTCAACAATTCTTTTGCTCGAGTCGGATCGGCATAGCAGGTTGCAATATCCCCGGGGCGGCGGTTTACAAGCTGATAAGGCACCTTTCTTCCGGAAACCTTCTCAAATGCATGGAGAATTTCCAGAACGCTGTAGCCCTGGCCTGTGCCAAGATTAACAATCAGCGGCGCACTCCCTATGTCATTCCCGTGAAGACGGGAATCCAGTGCATCCCCATCATTATTGTCATGCCCAAGGTTTTCAGTCGGGCATCCATAAAGCAAGCATGAATCCACCGCCACACCGTCTTTTATGTCATTCCCGCGCAGGCGGGAATCCAGCCTTTTCAGTTCCTCCCTGGATTCCTGCCTGTAAGGGAGTGACAAAGAGGAAGTAGATTCCTTTTGTGGAAATGACAACATTGTTTCTTCCATATAGCGCAAGGCCGCCACATGCCCCTCGGCCAGATCCATCACGTGAATGTAATCCCGCACCCCGGTCCCGTCAGGTGTTGGATAGTCACTGCCGAAAATATTCAGCCGCTCACGGCGTCCCACAGCTACCTGGCTAATGCAAGGCAGAAGATTATTGGGAGTCCCCGATGGGTCCTCGCCGATCAAGCCGCTTTCATGGGCAGCCACCGGATTAAAGTACCGGAGTAAAGCAACCTGCCAGGCCGGATCGGCAACGTAAAAATCCTGTAGAATCTGCTCAATCATCAGCTTCGTGCGGCCATAGGGACTGGCCGGTGCCAGGGGAAAATCCTCTCGAATCGGAACCGTGGCCGGTTCACCGTAAACCGTGGCGGAAGAACTGAAAATCAGCCGTTTCACACCATGATCGGCCATGACGGAGCATAGCGAAAGCGTGCCTTCAATATTATTCTCGTAGTAACGCAGGGGCTGGGCAACCGATTCTCCAACCGCCTTCAAACCGGCAAAGTGAATAACGGCGGAAAAAGCGTTTTCCTGAAAAATGGCGTTGCAGCCCGGTCTGTCGCGTAAATCCAGACAATAAAAAAGCGGACGCTGCCCCGTAATGGCTGCAATCCGCTCCAGAACCGCGACCTTGCTATTGGAAAGATTATCGACAATAACAGGATCATATCCGGCGGCCATGAGGGCAACAACAGCATGACTGCCAATGTACCCGCTCCCGCCCGTCACAAGAATTTTCTGGCTGCTGTCGTCAAACATTTTCAACCCATCACCTTATGCTACGAACTACGATCTACGATCTATTCCCCGATAGCTTCTCGCCTTCTTTTCTTTCATTTCAACTTATTCTGTCGATACCAAGCCACCTCTCGATTTAATCCGTCGGCTAGGCTGGTTTGTGTTTGAAAACCATAGGCTTCTTCAAATCGGCGTATACTGTAAACATCTTCAGCCAACCACTTCTTTACAGTATTATGAAGTTCAGCCAT
>CAYOPU010000234.1:0-3170 GCA_964405915.1 uncultured Smithella sp.
AAAAAAAGTTTGACACGGTCTTTAGTGATCTGATTAATGAAGCGGCATCCGTAAAAAAGGAAGATTAAATATGAAATTTTACGAAGTGTTATTTGTTGTTTGGCCGCTTCTAATTTTTTTGGCAGGCATTGTAATTTACGAAATCAAAACGGGGCGGATACCGGACATGGCCGTTTTGCCAGCCGCCCTGTATTTTTTAATGGTTGCCATGCGTTATGGCGTCGAGCCCTGGTGGCACTACCCCTTGGGCATGATAGGCATATTTGCTATTTTCATTTTGCTTGCCATCCTGGCGGAAAAAGTCTCCGGTCATGAAAAGGTCGGGGGTGGCGCTATAAAATTATGGCTGGTTGTCGGCGCGGCGCTTGGTATGATGGCCGTTTTAGAGGCGGGTGTTGTTGTCACCGTTGTGTTTGCCATAGCATATTTTATCGCGTTACAATTTTTTGGGGTAAACAATCTGCCGTCATCCCCCTTAACATTGTTTTCGGTGATAACGGTGTACATATGGAATTATGGCCTGACATTCTTTATTCCGAGGTAAATGAAGCCTGCGGATTGAACTGACCTTTTTGGCGTTATCTTCAAAATTGACACCGGGCATGGGAATTGCGCATCCTCTCTTTTTTTGCTTTTCATTATAAGGCAATAAAGGTATAAAGATATTAAGGTTTAACGAAATTCAATGGCGAGTTAAAGTAATGTGTGGAAAGGTTGATTATTGGAGAGAAATATCCGACAATTATTCATAGACACTGCCGAAACAAATAAAGGAAAATTTCATGAACACAGCAACTTTTGAAAGTAAATTGTTACCGGATGGCCATCTGTATTGTCCGCAGGAATATGCTCAAAAGGAAAACGTTCTATTTAAAGTAATTGTCATATTTGAAGATACAGAAAAACAAGTATCAGACCGTGATATTGAACTTGCCGCCGTCAAAGATAATTCAACTGATTTTCTTTCTGAAAAAGAACTCCGGTATTATTTCAGTCTGGAAGAATTATGAAATCATTTCAACGCGGTCAGATATGGCTGGTAAATTTTGAACCGAGTTTCGGCCATGAATATCAGAAAGTCCGGCCTGCTCTTATTATTCAGCATGCGAAATATATTGACGCAGGTAACCTGCTGACGGTGATTCCGATTTCTTCCCAAATAGCAAATCCCGCGGAACTTGATATTTTAATAAAGGCGAATCCTCGGAACAGACTTATGCAAGATTCATTGCTCAAAATGAAACACATCAGTTCCTTTGACAGAGGAAGATTTATCAAATTAATCGGAATCGCCGACAAGGAAACGATGATGAATGTGGATAAACATCTTCAACTTTTTATGTTTGGCAAACAATACAATTAAATTCATCGCTGAAGTGGACGTGCTGTCGGAGAATTGACCGCCGGGAGTCGAGGCTGTTTTGCATTCGTTGCACCAGCCGCGGCGCGCCGAGACTGCATTCCCACCCGCGCGTGGAAAATATAAAGATCAAAGGACTATGAAATGAAAAAACTACTGATTACCGTCTTATTTTTTGCCATGCCGGCTCTATGTTTCGCGCAGGCAGGCGATAAGGCCGCCGAAGCCACGAAGAACATCGAAAATATCTGCAAGAGGCGCAGCAGCATTATTGCCCGGGCTTTTGACTTGAATCTGGCCAAAACACCACAGAAGGAAATTTGTGCCATTGTCGGGAAGGAATACAATTACACTGTCACGGAGAGCGCTTGTGCCGCGCTTGTTGATACCGTTAAGGAGGTGCACGAGAAAGATGATAAAATAATGGCCCCCAAAGTGGAAGCGCTTTATTTCATTGCCTGTACAACAAAATTAGAAAAAGAGCGACTGGCAAAGAAGCCGAAGCGCAGTGAAGATATAGGCAGACCGGCGATCCAGAAAGACATGCCGGGCGCTTATTACCTTGTGCAGGCGCCGGAAGCGATTGATAAACTACGCAACACGGCCCCTGATCCATTTGATGAAAAATATCAGTGGTACATATTTCATGAGGACGGTAGATTCGACTATTTCAGTTCCAGCAAAGATATCGGCGGAATCAAGAACAGAAAAGACGTGCAGGAATTGATTGATACAATCAGAAAACTGCCCGGCGCACAACCGCCGACATACTACCGTTTTCTTAAAGAAGGATTTCTTGTGTTGCACGCAAAAGAAGAACCCGATTTTGGCACATTATGGGGCGTCAATCTTATCCTCAATCGCTATGATACGGGCAAGGGCATTGTGTGGGAACAAGGCGATATTCTGCTGAGTCTTGATCAGGACGGCAAACCTGTTTATCACAAACAACTACGCAGGTTGAAAGATTGAGGGGCGATTCAACGCTGGTTCAATCAATTACAACAGTGAGATCATAAAAAATGAAAAAATTTAATGTAACAGGGATAATGTTGATAGCTGCTGTGATGTTTATTGGGCTATGCGGCACATGGCAGACTGCATTCGGGCAGGGTAATGGAGAAACAAAAAAAATCAAGATAGCCAATGAAATCACCAACAGTATCGGGATGAAATTTGTCCTGATCCCGGCGGGCAGCTTTATGATGGGCTGCAACAGCGATTTTGAAAACTGCGGCAGCGGTGAAACACCGCGACATAGAGTGACCATTACCATGCCGTTTTATATAGGCCAGCATGAAGTCACTCAGGAACAGTGGACAAAAGTTATGGGAAGCAATCCCAGTAAAATAAAAGGTCTTTCTCGTCCGGTCGAACAAGTAAACTGGAATGATGCCCAGCAGTTTATCAAAAAACTCAACGCAATGGAAAACACCAATGTCTATCGCCTGCCGACGGAGGCCCAGTGGGAATATGCCGCGCGCGCCGGATCGGATGGCAAGTATTGCTTTGGTAATGACGAAAGCCAACTGGGCGAATACGCGTGGTATGAGGAAAATTCAGACAAACAAACCCATCCAGTCGGCCGGAAGCATCCTAACGCCTGGGGCTTGTATGACATGCACGGTAATGTTTGGGAGTGGGTTCAGGACACATACAGTGAAAACTATTACAGCAGCAGTCCGAAGAATGATCCGCAGGGGCCGTCATCGCTTTTAGCAGGTCGGGTCCTGCGCGGCGGCAGCTGGTTTGGCACTGCCGGCGGTAATATGCGCGTGGCGGCCAGGTTCAGGCTCAATGCGGAAGACCG
>CAYOPU010000235.1:0-3152 GCA_964405915.1 uncultured Smithella sp.
CTTAGGACCGTTATAGTTACGGCCGCCGTTTACTGGGGCTTCGGTTCTCTGCTTCACAAATCTTACGACTCGTTGACAGATCCCCTTAACCTTCCAGCACCGGGCAGGTGTCACACCCTATACGTCCTCTTTCGAGTTTGCAGAGAGATATGTTTTTGCTAAACAGTCACCCGATCCACTTTACTGTGGCCTTGAAACCCTTTTGGAGTCCAAGGCACCCCTTATCGCTAACTTACGGGGCTAGATTGCCGAGTTCCTTAACGAGAGTTATCTCGAGCACCTTACCATTCTCTGGTGGCCTACCTGTGTCGGATTCCGGTACGGATAGTTATACAACTCCTCTTAACACTTTTCTCGGCAGTGCGGTATTAGTTCACTTCTCTCTCGGTTGCCCTCAAGATCCCATCACCTGATTCCTCAGGCAATAACGCAGACATCCAACACTGCGCAACCCTATACCCCCTGCGTCATGCAAGAGTTATAACGCCGCATAACTAGTGTCCGAATATTAACGGACTATCCATCGCCTACGCCAAACGGCCTCGGCTTAGGATCGACTAACCCTGGGCGGATTAACCTTCCCCAGGAAACCTTGGGCTTTCGGTGTGCCTGTTTCTCGCAGGCATTTTCGCTACTCATTCCGACATAATCCCTACTTTAACGTCCAGCGCTCCTTACGGTACGCCTTCAATCGTTAAAGTATGCTCCCCTACCACTTATTTTGCCCGAAGGCAAAATAAATCTGCAGCTTCGGTAATAGGCTTAAGCCCCGTTCATCTTAGGCGCAAAATCACTCGACCAGTGAGCTGTTACGCACTCTTTAAATGATGGCTGCCTCTGGGCCAACATCCTGGTTGTCTTAGTGAGTCCACATCCTTTACCACTTAGCCTATGCTTAGGGACCTTAGCTGACAGTCTGGGCTGAATCCCTTTAGACAATGGAGCTTAGCCCCCATTGTCTTACTCCCGGAGTAAAAATAACGGTATTTGGAGTTTGGCTGGGCTTAGCACCCTAGTATGGGCCTAAAACCCAATCAGTAACTCTACCCCCGCTATTCAATTTATCCGAGGCTATCCCTAGAAATATTTCGGGGAGAACCAGCTATTTCTGAGTTTGTTTAGTCTTTCGCTCCAACCCACAGCTCATCCAGCAGTTTTTCAACACTGAAGGGTTCGCACCTCCACTCTCCTTTCGAAGAGCTTCGCGCTGGCCATGGGTAGATCACTCAGTTTCGGGTCTACTATACGGTACTATGTTCGCCCAGTTAGGACTCGCTTTCGCTACGCCTTCCCCTTTTAAAAGGGTTAAGCTTGCACCGCACAGTAACTCGTCGGACCATTATGCAAAAGGTACGCGGTCAGGCATTTCTTATGCTTACGCTTAAGACATAGCCCTCCCACCGCTTGTAGGTTTATGATTTTAGGTTCTATTTCACTCGCTTCACCAGCGTTCTTTTCAACTTTCCCTCACGGTACTTGTACACTATCGGTTTAGATGTAGTTTTTAGCCTTAGACCATGGTCGGCCCAGATTCCCACAGGATTTCCCGTGTCCCGTGGTACTTGGGATACCTCTAGGGTGCCTTAGGGATTTCATATACGAGGCTTTCACTCTCTATGGCGTATCTTTCCAGATACTTCTATTATCCCAAGACAATCCCACATTAAGGTCCCACAACCCCCGGTATTATTTTCTTGCGAAATTAATGCCGGGTTTAGGCTCTTCCCTCTTCGCTCGCCACTACTGGGGGAATCTCGGTGATTTCTCTTCCTCGGGTTACTTAGATGTTTCAGTTCACCCGGTATTGCCTTTCTTAGCCTATATATTCAGCAAAGAAATATTACGGTATAACCCGTAATAGGTTGTCCCATTCGGAAACTTCCGGATCACAGCCTGTTTGCGGCTCCCCGAAAAATTATCGGTGCTTACCCCGTCCTTCATCGCCTCATCTAACCAAGTCATCCGTACATAAACCCTTTGTAGCTTGACCAAAAATTTAGTTTGTCAATTCACCGGTTTATCAGCTTACCCGTAAAACAGGCAGCTAACTAACCAGAAAACTAACTAACTAATCTGATTCTCTCGGTTTGTTATTGTAGTTTACCCATCCCTAGCAACTAACCTTAACGGAAGTTGTTCGGGATTTTGCAAGATCTTAAAAAGACCTTGTTACTTGATATACTACTCCTGTCAATCTCATCAATTGCAAGAGTAGTCAATTCCTAAAATTTAAACTTTAGAAATTGAAGTTGTCAAAGAACATAGATTCGCATACAAAATGCGAAACAAATTTATCAAAAATTTTCCCCCACGCCCCTTCTAAGACTATAATTGAATTATTTTCAATAAGTGGAGGCGAGCAGGATCGAACTGCCGGCCCCCTGCTTGCAAAGCAGGTGCTCTCCCAGCTGAGCTACGCCCCCAATAATAGTGGGCCCGAGTGGATTCGAACCACTGACCCCAGTCTTATCAGGGCTGTGCTCTAACCAACTGAGCTACGGGCCCAATCTTAAGTGCAATATACCTTAGGCAGTGCCCTGATTCACAGCTATGCACTATTAAATTTAGAATTGAATAACCAAGCTTAATTAGTTTGCCAGTTTGTCTGTTTGTCTATTTATCTATTAACAGGTAAACAGAATAACTAAACAACCGGATAACTAATTAGAAAGGAGGTGATCCAGCCGCACCTTCCGGTACGGCTACCTTGTTACGACTTAGCGCCAGTCACCAGTTTTACCCTAGCCCCAAACAAGTTGAGTTTTCGGGTACCCCCAGCTCCCATCGCTTGACGGGCGGTGTGTACAAGGCCCGGGAACGTATTCACGGCGGCGTAGCTGATCCGCCATTACTAGCGATTCCGGCTTCACGGAGTCGAGTTGCAGACTCCGATCTGAACTGGGCCGACTTTTTTGCGATTAGCTCCACCTCGCGGTTTGGCAACGCTTTGTAGTCGGCATTGTAACACGTGTGTAGCCCAAGGCATAAAGGCCGTACTGACTTAACGTCATCTCCACCTTCCTCTCGGTTATCCCGAGCAGTCTCCTTAGAGTGCCTCCTAAAAACCTTGCGGCATTAAGAGTAGCAACTAAGGATGATGGTTGCGCTCGTTGCGGGACTTAACCCAACATCTCACGACACGAGCTGACGAC
>CAYOPU010000236.1:0-3129 GCA_964405915.1 uncultured Smithella sp.
GAAGAATCGACGGACAAGTATTATAAAATCAATCAGATCATTCCCCGTTTAAAGCAAAATGCGGATTACACCATTGAAGAGAAAAGCAAAACAGTCGTTTTGACGGAAGAAGGCGTGTCCAATGTTGAAAAATATTTAAATGTTCAGAATCTGTATGAACCGAAAAACATTGAAATTGTTCATCATGTTAATCAGGCACTGCGGGCGCATACGCTGTTTAAACGGGATGTGGATTATCTGGTGAAAGACGGTCAGGTGATTATCGTCGATGAGTTTACCGGACGCGTCATGCCGGGCCGGCGCTACAGTGACGGCCTCCATCAGGCGCTGGAAGCCAAAGAGAAAGTGAAGATCGAAAAAGAGAACCAGACGCTGGCGTCCATTACATTCCAGAATTATTTCCGCATGTATAAAAAACTGGCGGGAATGACCGGCACCGCCGATACGGAAGCCGCTGAATTCAAAAAGATTTATAATCTCGACGTATTAGTCATGCCGACCAATATGCCGATGATCCGTCAGGATCACAATGATCTCATTTATAAGACGGAGCAGGAAAAAATCAAAGCCGTCATTGAAGAGGTGAAGGCTTTACATCAGGCCAAACGTCCCGTTCTGATCGGCACCATTTCCATCGAGAAGTCTGAACTGCTGGGAAAGTATCTTACCCGCGCCGGGGTGAAGCACCATGTTCTGAATGCGAAAAATCACGAAAGAGAGGCGGAAATCGTCGCCCAGGCGGGGCAGCCGGGCCAGGTTACGATTTCGACCAACATGGCCGGCCGTGGCACGGATATCAAACTGGGGGAAAATGTCGCCGAGTTGGGAGGATTGCATATTCTGGGGACGGAAAGGCATGAAAGCCGCCGCATTGACAATCAGCTAAGAGGACGAGCCGGCCGGCAGGGAGACAACGGTTCGTCGCGCTTCTATCTTTCCCTGGAAGATGATTTATTGCGGGTTTTCGGCGCCGATCGCATATCTTCAGTCATGGATACGGTCGGCATCGAAGAAGGTCAGCCGATTGAACATAAATATATCTCCAAGGCGATTGAAAACGCTCAAAAACGGGTGGAAGGCCAGAACTTCGATATCCGCAAACATCTGCTCGATTATGACGACGTGATGAACAATCAACGAAAAGTCATCTATGAACAGCGTAAAAAAGTATTACGTGGCGAAGACTTATGGTCTGATATTGAAGCGATGGTTGAGGAAATCAACAATGACTTGCTCGGTGAGTTTATCGGTGAAAAAAAGCATTCCCAGGATTGGGATCTCAAGGCTCTGGATGATGCATTATTCAAACAGTATCATTTGCATTTGAATGTCGTGAATGCCAGCGATATGAATTCTATTGATGCCGTCAGGGATTTCATTCAGGAAAATGTTCAAAAATATTTGCGTGATAAAGAAAAGGAATTTGGCCCCGAACTGATGACTTATCTCATGAAAGTCATCATGCTGCAGGCTATTGATACGCATTGGAAAGATCATTTACTGTCCATGGATCACCTGCGGGAAGGCATTGGTTTGCGCGGTTACGGCCAGAAAGACCCGGTCCGGGAGTATCAGCGTGAAGGGTATGCCATGTTCATGGAAATGATCAGCCTCATCAAGATGGATACCCTGGAAAAACTTTGTCTGGTTCGCATTCAAAGAGAGGAAGAAGTCGAAGAAATACGGCAAAAGCAGAAACAGGATTATGTTCTGAGCCGCGGAGAAGATACGCCGGCTAATCAAACCATCAAACGTGACAGCGAGAAGATCGGCCGCAACGATCCGTGTCCCTGCGGCAGCGGTAAAAAATACAAAAAATGCTGCGGTGCTTAAGCCTTAAAGAGGAGTGAAAGCAATGATAAAATCGACAAGTAAAATAAGCGTTCCCGGTTTTTTAGCCAATGGCGTTCCCGCAGGCATCAAGGGCGGTGATCAGAAAGATCTGGGACTGATCTATTCCACGGTTCCGGCAAAGGTAGCCGCGCTGTTTACAAAAAATACTTTCAAGGCCGCTCCGGTAATCATTGATACGGAAAGAATCAAAAGAGGCATCGCCCAGGCCATTTTCACCAACAGCGGCTGCGCCAATGCGGCCACGGGAAAAGAAGGAATGACGGACGCGCTGGCGGTTTCCGGGGCGGTGGCGAAACAATTGAAAATCAATGAAGAGCATCTTCTGGTTTGCTCGACGGGTGTCATCGGCAGGAGGCTTCCTGTCAAAAAAATAGAAAGCGGAATCGGCAAATTAGTCAAAGGCCTTCATGAATACGGCATTGAAGATGCGGAAGCGGCCATGATGACCACGGATAAATATCCTAAAATCGCCATCCGGAAAGGCATTGTCGGCGCGAAAGACATCACGATTTGCGGGATTGCCAAAGGCGCCGGCATGATTGAACCGAATATGGCAACGCTCCTGACTTATGTGATGACAGACGCTCTGATTGACGCCAAAGCGCTGAACACCGTCTTTCATCAGGTGATTGATTCCACGTTCAACGCCGTCAGCGTCGATGGGTGCATGAGCACCAACGATACAGCCATCATTCTGGCCAACGGTCTGGCCGGAAACAACCCGCTGGAGCGGGCTCAGGCCAGGCTTCAGAGATTTCGTGAGATGCTGACGGATGTATTGGCCGAGCTGTCTTCCGCCGTGGTGAAGGACGGCGAAGGGGCCACAAAGTTTATCACCATTGTCGTTGAGGGCGCGAAATCCAAATCAGATGCCAGACGTGTGGCGTATGCCGTTGCCAACTCCAATCTGGTCAAAACCGCTTTTTTTGGCGGGGATCCCAACTGGGGAAGAATTGTTGCCGCTATCGGGTCGTCCGGCGTGCCGCTGGAAAAGGAAAAAATCATTTTATCGATCGGCGATATGACCGTTTTTGCACAGGACACGCCCGCCAATATCCCGCTGGTTAAGTTGAAAGAAATTTTTCAAAAAAGTAAAATAGACATTCGTGTCGTTTTGGGAGGCGGCGATAAATCCTATTGTGTTTACACATCGGATCTTTCTTATGATTACGTGAAAATCAACGCTGATTATGCAACCTGATCGCATGCAGAAAATATGCTAATTTTATTGCCGAAAAAGTTATTTAAACTTGAACAAATCAATTATTTGTGGTA
>CAYOPU010000237.1:0-3088 GCA_964405915.1 uncultured Smithella sp.
AATTAAAACGGGCCAGTTCGGGATCCGTAAAAGCTTCTTTCACCAGATTCTGGCAATCATCGAATTTTCCTTCCACACAAAGCGCCCGCACGTTGCCCCCGATGGTATCGAGCTGCTTTTTCTGCATGGGGCTTACTTCACCCGCAGGATATAAGATCGTGACATCAATACCTTCCACACCTTTGTAGGCTTCTCCAACGGCGCTTCCGGTGTCGCCGGATGTGGCCACCAGAATATGGAGTCTTTCTCCTTCCGGACGGCAGTGGCTCATCAACCGGGCCATCATCCGGGCGGCAAAATCCTTGAAGGATGCGGTAGGCCCCTGATCCAGGCGCAGAATAAACGCACGTGGATAAACCGCCTCCAGGGGCACCGGAAAATTGTAAGCATCCCGGACGATGGCTTCGAGAACATCTTCTGAAAATTCTTCGGAAAGAAAGGCCCGGGCAATCATGAGCGCCGCCTGCCAGTATGGTTGATCACGAAGCGCCAGAATATCGTTTCGGGACAATTGAGGAATCGCATCCGGGACAAACAGCCCCTCATCCGGCGCCTGACCGGCAAGAAGCGCCTCTTTGAAGGAAACCGTTTGGGTAAAAGGATTGATTCCCGAAACGTTGCTGACATGACGATTGGTACTGTAGTATCGAATAGCCATCCTGTTCATCCTTATTTCAATTGGCTTCCTATAAACTGATTGGAGCAAATAAATCAATCAAAAATACAACGTCGGAAAACGGCAACGTCATCGATTTCGATTTGGCATTGGAAAAAGACTGCTTCTATGTTAACAATCCCCAAGTTCCAGACGGTATGCAAAAATGAGCACTGAATGGAGTTTGGATTCATGAACCGCCAGGCAGGGAAAACAGAAACGCAGCAAAATGTCAAAAAACTGCTGGAGCTGACACGCCCCGACGATACACTGCTTGTGCTGATGTATGGCAGTCCGGACCCGGACGCGATGGCTTCGGCCATGGCGCTGCGGGAAATTCTTCTGCGGAAAAAAGGCCTGTCCCGCTGGACGTTTGCCGCGACAGAACCTTTCCGGCGCCAGCAAAACCGGGAAATGGCGCAGGCCATGCGTCTGGGAATCCGTTTACTGAACCAGGTCAATCTGTCCGATTACCGGTTGATTGCACTGGTGGATGCTCAACCTTCTTTTTTCAGCGCCCTTCCCGTCATCAGCCAACCGGATTTTGTCTTTGATCATCACCCCCGGCGGGGAGAATGGCAGGCCCAACTTGCGGATATTCGTCCCCAGTATGGATCTCTGTCCACGATCATGACGGAATATCTTCAGTGCGCAGGCATCCGCATTTCGCGCAACCTGCACACGGCGCTGCTTTACGGCATTAAAACAGACACGGACAATTTTGACCGTCAGACCATTGCCGAGGACATCCGTGCTTACACCTACCACTCCAAGAACGCCAATTTGCGTCTGATCCGGCGCATGGAATTAAACCAGACTCCCATCAGTTATTTGCAGTATTTTGATCGCGCCTATCATGCCATGAAGCATTACCGGGGAAGACGAGTCGGGTTTCTGGGACGAGTGGAAAGCCCGGATGTATGCGTTCAAGTTGCTGATTTTTATTTACATTTAATAGGAACTTCCTATGTGGTGGTCGCGGGAATCGTCAACGAAAAACTGATTATGGTCTTGCGCAGCGACGGGTATCGTCAGGATTGCGGCGCGCTGGCGCAAGGCGTGTGCAGCCTGGCAGGACAGGGAGGCGGACACCGCAGCGCCGCCCGGATTGAAATTCCCTTGGACGTTTTGAGTGTGCAATTAAAAGGTAATTTATCACAGCAAAGCATTGAATTTTTTCTTGATCAATGCCTGAAAAAAAGCCAACGGACGGAAGAGAAAAAATAGAGCAATGATGATGAAAAGCATCGGTTTTTCCAAAGAAATCAACACCGGACACTACTTGAATCCCTTTGACGGTTTCCAGCCCAAAGAGATGACCATTGAAGAGCGCTACGATGAAATCACCGGCGTGGCCAGCCGCATTTTGCCCTACCGAATCAGACCGGCGCAAAAACCGGACCTGAACGCGTATCTGGAAAAATCACCGGAATCCATCTGCCCGTTTTGTCCGGACCTTTTTGAAAAACTGACACCGAAATTTCCACCGGAGATCATCGAAGAAGGAAAATTCCGCAGGGGAAAAGCCTGTCTCTTTCCCAATGCGTTTCCTTATGACACAGCCAACTCCGTGGCCATTTTTTCGTTTTCTCACCTCCTTGCCCTCGATCAATTAACGCCGGAGGAAATGCGGGATGGTTTTGCGGTTTGCCGCGACTATTTTCAACGCATCGCCGAGCTTCAAAAAGGGTACCAGTACTGCTCGATCAATTGGAACTATATGCCGCCTGCGGGTGGCGGCCTGATTCATCCCCACTTACAAACCATCGCGGGCGTACGGCCGACCAATTTTATGCGACGTCTGCTGGAAAGCGCCAGTAATTACGAGATCTTATCGGATGGCGGTCATTTATGGCGCAATCTCCTCGACCTGGAACGGGAGGCAGATGAAAGGTTCATCGCTTCCACCGGCGCGATCACCTGGTTGACCGCTTTTTCACCCAAGGGGATGGCCGGCGAAATTGATTTTTATTTCAAGGAGAAAACCTCTTTCTTCGACTTGACGGAAGGCAATTTCGAGGAATGGCTGCGGGGCCTGTCGCGGATTTTCTATTCCTTATACGTGAATCATTTCATGAGCTTCAATTTGTCGCTCTATGCGACGCTGACGCCGGAAAAAAACTTCTGGGTCCAGGGAAAAATCGTGCCGCGCTTTGAAGTCAATCCGCTGGGCACCAGCGATTTGAATTACTTCGAAAAACTGCACAACGAAATTATCTGCCCAATTGCCCCGGAACAGTTGTGCAAGGAATTGCAGCAATATTTGCCCGGTGGATAAAGAAATCGCCCGTCGCTTTTCCGGACTTCCGCTTTGCCGTTTATTGCCCATCTTAAGGAAAATTCCTTTTCAGCGATACAATCGCCGAACATGACGAACGATCTTTGCGGCATCTTCGTAACAGGTCTTGCCAAAAGGCATAATCAGATAAAGTC
>CAYOPU010000238.1:0-3070 GCA_964405915.1 uncultured Smithella sp.
GGAATTACCAGCGCGGAATTTCAGAAACTTTTGCAGGACCCCGCAACGAAAGCCAGACTTAAAGACTGGGAAGGCGCAATTGATGTCGCCAAGATCCAGGGAGTTCCCGCTTTTGTCGTGAAGGGAAAATATCTCCTTTACACAAAAAGCATCAAATCCATTGATGACATGGCAGGCAAGATAAAAGAATTAATGGCCAAGTAGTTTCCGTATGCAACCTTCAACCGTCGGTCATCAGGAGGAATTATGAAATGGATTGAAAAGATAGCTTCATGGCAAGACGCCAGATGGCTATGGATTTTATTGTTCATCATCGCGCTGGTGCTCGAGCAAGTGGCTTATCAGGTCTTCCAGAAGTGGCTCTATATGAGGCCTTGCGAACAGTGCGTTTACATCCGGTTTGCCATGGTCTGTCTCATGATCGGAGGAATCATCGGCGCCATCAACCCCAAACAGATCGTGCTGAAAATTATCGGGTACATTTTTGTGATCTACGGTGCGGTAAAGGGTATCGGTTTCTCTCTGAAGTTGATTAAAATCAGCGAAGCCTATCGCAGCGGCGATCCTTTCGGTGTTCAAGGATGCAGTGCCGTACCCGTGTACCCGTTTAATTTGCCGCTGGACAAATGGTTTCCCAGCACGTTTCTTCCCACAGGAGACTGCGGCGTCAGCTATCCGATCGTACCTGCGGACGTCGTATTAAGTCCAATGCAAAAATATCTGACGGATTTATACCGCGACGGCTGGTATCTGATACCCTCCAAACAGTTTTTGGACATGGAACAGAGTACGCTCATGGCGTTTGCGGCTATTCTGCTCGCGACCTTGATCTGTCTTGTTTCATGGATTGTCGTGGAAGTAAGAAAAAGACGTAAAATCAGCTAATATTTATAAGGAGGTTTCAGTATGAGAAAAGGTAAATCGTTTTTGTTGTTGATGGCAGTGGTTTCCATCATCGCATTAGTCCCTGCGATGGCGATGGCCATCGGCGGGGCCAGCGGCGCGAAAATCGACTATCAGGTCCAGGGCAAACTCGGCGAAGTCATCATGAACCCCTACGACATCGCCCCACTGACCGCCATCATCAAAAATGGCGGCTACGTCCTCAAGGATGTCTCGGTGCGGATCGTGCCCAAAAAAGGCGGACAGGAAATTAAATACCAGGTCGCCAACAAGCATCTGCTGACCCACGGCGGCATCCCGGTCTTCGGCATGTATCCGGACTATATCAACACGGTCGAGGTGGCATACTCCAAGCTGTTTAACGGCAAATGGGAACAGGTCAAGGAAAGCTACTCCCTGTATGCCCCCCCGGTCTATTCAGAGCCCAATGCCACCAAGACACAAAAGGCGGCCCTGTTTTCCGAGGCCGTGGTCAAGAAGGTCGACAAGAAGTTCAGCGACCGGCTCTATTACGTCAACAACTTCCTGCACAAGGCAGGCAAAGGCACCAGGGTTGTCTGGAACAACCCGACCGGCGGCGCTCTCGAGTGGAACTACTATCCGCAGAATTTCATCGTCGATACCAAGGGAGAAGTCCGCTGGTATATGAATGCCGACCCGATCTACGACCTGAAATCGATCTACAAGGCCGGGGTCATGATGGGCTTCAAGCAGAACGACGACGGCGCCATGAGCTGGGGCTACGGTCAGCGCTACGTGAAGTACGACATTATGGGGAAAGAGATCTTCAATCGTGAGCTTCCTGGCGGTTACAACGATTTCTCCCACTCCATGGACAATTCGCCCAACGGCAACTACTTCCTGCGGGTGGCCAGCGCCAACGTCAAGCGAGCTGATGGCAAAAACGTCCGCACCGTACGCGACGTGATTATCGAAATTGAACCCAGCAGCGGCCTTGTTCAGGATGAGTGGCGCCTGTTCGACATCCTCGACTCCTATCGGGATGTCAACATGAAGGTGCTTGACCAAGGGGCCGTCTGCCTGAACATCGACGCCAGCAAGGCCGGTCATACCATGACTGCCGAAGAGCTGGCCAAGCAGGACTCCAGCGACAAGTTCGGCGACATCGTCGGTGTCAGCCCTGGCCGGAACTGGGCCCACGTGAACAGCGTCGATCATGACGCCGAAGACGACTCGATCATCATCAGCTCCCGCCACCAGTCGGCCTCTATCAAAATTGGCCGTGACAAGCAGGTCAAGTGGATTCTGGGCAGCCCGGAAGGGTGGAAGAAGGAATACCAGGACAAGCTCCTGACCCCGATCGACGCCAAGGGCAACAAAATCGAATGCGTCGCCGGCGGCTCCAAGTGCCCCGGTTACGAGGATGACAAGGGAGGTTTTGACTGGAACTGGACACAGCACACGGCATTCAAAATCGACAGCAAATCCAAAGGCGACATCCTCTATCTGAGCGTCTTCGACAACGGTGATAGCCGCGGCATGGAGCAACCGGCCCTGCCGAGCATGAAGTACTCCCGCGCCGTCATCTACAAGATCGACCAGAAAAAGATGACCGTCGAGCAGATATGGGAATTCGGCAAAGAGCGCGGCAACGCCTGGTACAGCCCGGTGACCTCGCTGACCGAATACCAAGTAGACAAGGATTCAGTATTCACCTATTCGGCAACAGCCGGCGCCGATTTTGATGTCAATACAGGAGCATTCAAGACCGACCCCGCCCCGTATATCATGGAATTCAATTATGGCTCAACCGAGCCGGCAGTTGAAATCCAGCTCAAGGATGCAACCGGCTACCAGGCCATGCCGTTCAGCGTAGAAAAGGCGTTCGCAAAGTAACAGGGATGATGCGGAAAGCGCTTAATGTCAGATTTCAGACAGATATTAGCTAAATAAAATGAACCTTGGGAAGGGCAAACATCAGTTTGCCCTTCCCCTTTATAGCCGTTAATTAGAATCCAGCATAAATTTCAGGATGGGGAGCCATGACTTACCCGTTGAAAAGTTCAATGATTTTATGGGTTGAAGAACTGAGGAAGTACGCATCAACCGGATGAACCAATAAAATGATAACAGATGCCCTGTATTGATAAATAATTAAAAACATCCTTGACAATAGAACATTTGTTCTATTATGATCTTGGCCATG
>CAYOPU010000239.1:0-3045 GCA_964405915.1 uncultured Smithella sp.
CCGTTTTGCTGGTTCTCCCCCTCGGGGTCATCGGCGGCATCATCGCATCCAGTATGAGGGGACTGGCCAATGACGTCTATTTTCAAATCGCCCTGTTGACCACACTGGGCCTGACCACCAAAAACGCCATCCTGATCGTGCAGTTTGCCAAAAGCGGACTGGAACAGGGCATGGGCTTAATCGAAGCCACACTGAAAGGCGTCAAACTGCGTTTCCGTCCCATCATGATGACGTCCCTGGCGTTTGGTTTTGGCGTTCTTCCCCTGGTCATCACGACCGGCGCGGGAGCGGGCGCGCAGAATGCCATCGGCACCGGCGTGCTGGGCGGCATGGTCACCGCCACGGCCCTGGTGCTTATTTTCGTGCCCATGTTCTTCGTGCTGATTGAAAAGGTCTTCGGCAGAAAGCAAAAGAAGGCAGCAATCTCCGCAAATCCATCAGAGGTTGAATCCCATGAATAAAAAATGGTTTTTACTACCGGTTGTCCTGATTTTTCTTGCAGCCGGATGCACGATGGCTCCGCAATACAAACGTCCGGACGCACCGATACCTGACCAGTGGCCGAAAGGCGCGGCCTACACGGAAATCAAGGCGGATAAATCAACTTCACAGGCTTCGGCATTGGCCTGGCGGGAATTTATAACAGATCAGCGTCTGCGGGAAATCATCGAAACCGCCCTCACGAACAACCGCGATTTGCGGGTGGCGGCCCTGAATGTGGAAAAAGCCAGGGCCATGTACGGCATTGGACGGGCTTCACTTCTGCCGTCAATCAATGCCGCCGGAAGTTGGTATCAGGAGCGAATACCCGCCGATCTTAATGCCTCCGGAAGCGCCTACACGGCCGAACAATACAGCGTGAATCTGGGGCTTGCTTCCTGGGAAATAGACTTTTTCGGCCGCATCCGGAGCCTGAAAGACAATGCCCTGGAAAATTACCTGGCCACGGAAGAAGCCGGCCGCAGCGCACAGATCCTGCTGGTTTCCACAGTAACGCAGACTTACCTGACTCTGGCCGCGGACCGGGAAGCCCTCCAACTGGTTTCCTCCACACTGACGGCGCAGGAAGCAACCTACAAAATTATCAAGAAACGCTCAGACGTCGGCGTCATCTCCGATTTGGACCTCAAGCGCTCCCAAAGCCAGGTGGATATCGCACGGGGAGACGTTGCCCGTTACACGCAACTGGTCGCGCAGGACGAAAATGCTTTGAATCTTCTGATGGGATCGCCTGTCCGTCCGGAACTGCTGCCGACGGATCTGGCCAGCGTGAGCCCGCCCCGTGATATTTTCCCCGGCCTCTCTTCCGAACCTCTGCTGCAACGGCCGGACGTTCTGGCTGCGGAACATCGGCTCAAGGCGGCCAACGCCAATATCGGCGCAGCCCGGGCGACGCTCTTCCCCCGGATTTCGCTTACCACCTCCATGGGGACCGCCAGTGCCGAACTATCCGGCCTTTTCAAATCCGGCTCTCATGTGTGGACTTTTGCGCCGCAGATCGTGATGCCGGTTTTTGACCCCCGCGCCTGGTATGCATACGATGTCAGCAAAATCGAAAAAGAAATATCCATCGCCCAGTATGAAAAGTCCATCCAGACGGCTTTCCGGGAAGTGGCTGACGCGCTGGCGGAAAAGGGCATGATCAAACAACGCGCCCTGGCGCAGCAATCACTGGTTGACGCTTTAGCCGTCGCTTACCGCCTCTCCGATGCGCGTTATACGAAAGGAATTGACAGTTACCTCTCTGTTCTGGACGCGCAGCGTTCGCTCTACAGCGCTCAGCAAGGCCTGATCATGCTGCGTCTCGCCCAAAGCAGCAATCTCATCACGCTTTATCGAACACTGGGAGGAGACGTCCTGGAAAAAGGAGACTTCCGTGCGTCTGATCAAGTTTTCAGGGACAAACGGTCAGCTATCCATTAACAGGAAAGGGTGAACATCTTATTCTTCCTGAACGAAAGGGGCCAAAATCATGAAAATGTTTGCTTTTGTTTATGCCGATTACTTCGACACGCGTATTACCCATGCATTTAAGCAAGCTGATTACAAGGAGTATACGAAAGTGCATGGCACGACGGGGGTAGGACAGGAATCCGGAGCAAAGCTGGGAACATCCAGCGCACCCGGCCGGAACAACATTCTTTATATAGCTGTGCGGGATGAGGAGATTCCCACCCTTTTTGAGATTGTGCGGAAGCTGAGACGTGAATTTCCTGATGCCGGTTTCCGGGCGTTTTCGTATCAGTTGGAAGAATGTATTTAGTTGACAAAAACAGTAGGTTTAAATTAAAATGTAACTACGATAGAAAAAATACAGAAGCCATTAATTGATCTCTTTTAAAAAAAGGAGGCGTGAAAGATGGACAATGCAAACCCTGTTTCAGCCAAGAGGCCGGATTTTGTGTTTTAAGCATCCGTCAAATCAGGGGAGGTGAAATGATCATGGCAAGTATTTTGGACGGCTTAAAAAAGTTATTTAATTATCGACGAGACCAACGTTATTTCGTTGATGGCGGCACTTTTGTCATCATTTCACCTGCCAATGGCAACGCATGGAATAAGGAGCAGAAAGTAGAACTCATCGACATCAGCCATGGAGGCATGGCCTTCATCTATAATGGGTCGCCATCTGATCTTGAAAAATCCGGCATTCTGAGGCTGATCAATGAGAAATCAAAAAATGTAGAGAATATTTCATTTGAAACAGTTTCCGACATCCCTCTCGCCCAAAACAATCAAACATCCGGCGAGACTCGGCGACGAGGTGTGAGATTCACATGGATGGGATTCTGTGAAGGTTCGGGTTTGGGGCTGCGGAATTTAATAGATAAGATCAAGATTTGTGAAAAATAAAAACATCCATGTGAAAGGTTTATAAACTTATTGCCAGCATTGTTACATTGAAATAGTCAACCATTTATTCGCTTATCAGACAACAAAAAAAGGCCCGGAGAAATCTCCGGGCCTTTTTTGCGTTTGTTATTGTTGATTACGCGTGATGCCCGTGGGCGTCGTCTTTCTTTTCCTCGCCCCAGGCCACCAGTT
>CAYOPU010000240.1:0-3026 GCA_964405915.1 uncultured Smithella sp.
GTCAAATAATTCGGCAGAATGTAAATCTATAATAAATTTTCGTCCTGTCTCTTTTCCATTGGTGTATGTCTTCGAGACGTACCAGAGGTACGGAGCAATCGTGATGCCACTTATCAGCGGGAAAGCGCAGAAGAGAATCACATTGAGCGGGCTCTTCCGTTCCCAGAGGCGCGCAGTGAAGATGATCGCCAATTCCGCTATCAGCAGGATGAGATGCGTCCCGCCCGTAAAGAGCGTCTGTGCGTACATGCTGCCCAGATACACGCCGATGGCAGTGACGCCGATGGCAACCGAGAAGAGGCCATAGACTTTCATCCCCGAAGAAGGGGAGAGTGCGATGGGCGTGGATCGTGGAATGGAGTATTGCATGATCGGGTGAGGTAAGCGGAAATGGCTTTCTGAGACGATTTATGATAGAGGATAGCGTATCTTGACAGGTGGCCGCAAGTTGTTCTTTCCGCAAATTAGTGGTATACTACGGAGATTGATGTGTTCCATGTTCTCTGCGCGCAGGCGCTCCATCCGGTTGCTTCATCTTGCGGCAGGATGTCTGGGGATACTGCTTCCGCTCGCGACAGCGCATGCGGTTCCAGCCCAATTGACCGTGCCGGGAGGGTGGGATGGTCCCCTTTGCGCGTTGACCGGTCTCTGCGGCAATAGTCCTGCGACGGGGGTGGCGAGTATCATCGATTTCGCAACGACGATTGCCATTCCCGCGGCGCGGGCGCTCATCGTCGGGCTGGCGGTGGTTTACTTCGCGTGGTACGCGATTGCTCTCATCACGGAGAGTTCGAGTGAGAACACGCTGACTGAAACACGCAAAGCCTACGCCAATGCCGCCATGGGTCTTGCGTTTATCGGAATCGCTTCTTTCCTTGTGGATACCTTCTCACCGCTGACAGCGGGTGGCAATATCGCCAATGAGACGCCCTTCTATGTCGCTGCCGAAATCATCGCGGATTACATTACCTTTGCAGTGGGCGCGTTTCTTGTCTTTATGATCAGCTTATCTGGTTTTCGGATCATCGCGCTGCAGGGGAACGAAAGCGAAATCGAAAAACTGAAGAAGAATTTCTTCACAGGCCTGATGGGCGTTGTGGTTTTGCTTTCGGCGCGCATCATTGTTCTCGCGATCGTCCCCACCGGTCCGCTGGGTACTCACACGGGCGCTCTCGGGCTCGTCAACGAGGTTGCGGGCATGATCCGTTTCCTTCTTGAAATCGTTGCCGGTCTTGCGGTTATCGCGCTCATCGCAAGCGGACTCTTCTACATCATCTCACTCCATAGCGACGAACGGGCGCAGCGCGCACGCCGCATCATCATCTCCACGATCATCGTTCTGGTTATCGTTATTACATCGCACATGATTCTCTCCACATTTATCCGTTGAGCCATGAGTGTTCGAAACTATATTCTCTCCGGCCTACTCGCCCTGTCACTTGCATTACCGATCTCTGCCGATGCCGGGGTGGGGGATTTGGGGAACATCATTGACTACACAGTCGGTACGACGCCGCTCATTACCACAGTGGCCAGTACTCCGTTCTCGTGTCCGGGCAGCGCCGGCGTCGGCGCATGCAACATTGCTTCCGTGCTCATCCATGTGGTGCGGCAGGTGCGGGTGCTTGCGGCCGGCCTCGCGTTCATCATCCTGGTGGTCGCGGGATTCCGTCTTGTCATCAGCCAGGCGGAGGAAGCCATGACGACGGCGAAGCGGACGGTCCTTGGGGCTGTGGTTGGTTTATTTCTCCTCTTTATCGTGGAGCCGGTTGTGGATGCGTTCTTCGGCGGGTTCACTGCTCCTGCAGCTGCTTTGCTGGTTTCCCCCGCAAGCGCACAGAATGCCGCATTTCTCCTCAGCACGGAGCTCATGGGTATCCTTTCCTGGATCGAGACGCTCGTGGCGATTGTCGCTGTCGGCCTCATCGTAGCGGAGGCGGTGGGTGCGCTGGCGAGTTTCGGGAGCGAAGAGCGCATGAAGAAGATGTACCATGCGATCGGTTCCACCATCTTTGGCATCCTGCTTCTCGTGTTCGATAGAACCATTGCCAGCGTGTTCGGCCTTGCGCCGGATGCGAGCGTTCCCGTAACGCCGACGACGATGCCGGTCTTCGTGGAATTCTTCGGGTTGGTGCGGTTCGTGTTGCTGCTCATCGGGATCGTCGCTGTCGGTGTTCTTATTTATGCCGGTTTCCTTATGATCCTGAATCTCGGTAATGAGGAAATGCTTACCCGCGGGAAGAAGATTGTCGGCAATACGCTGATTGGACTCGTCATGATCATTCTGTGTTACGCCATCGTGAGCACGGTGATCCTGGGGATCGGATAATGAGAGTATCGGAATATTGGAATATCGGAATACCGGTTTTTTTGTTTTGTGTTTTTGGTTTCTGGTTACGATTATGAATCACTGATTGATTCAATGTATGTTGAAAATTGGATATTGATCATTTCCATTGTCTCCTTCACATCATGTGTCCGGATGATGGAGGCGCCGTTGCGAATAGCGATTTTCGTCGCCCGCAAGGTTCCCGGTAGGCGTTTCTCCGGAGGGTCGTCGGGAGGGTCGGCGGTGAACGATTTGCGCGATGGGCTCACGAGGATCGGGCAGCCAAGATCCGTAAGCTCTTTCAAACGCTCCAGAATCTCCCAGGAATATCGCGGGTCACTGGAGACGAAGTGGCCGAGGCCCGGATCCACGATGATCTGTTCATGGCGGATGCCGCGTGATTCTGCGATTGTGATGCGATCCATCAAAAATGCCTTCACCGTCGCCATTACATCGTCGTACTGCTGGTCGCGGACAGTGGTCCGGGGAGTTTCATCCTTGCTGTACATCAGGACAATTTTGCAGCCTGTCTCTGCCACCAGAGGGAACATCGCCGGGTCATGTCTCCCCGCAGAAACGTCATTGACGATTGTTGCGCCACATTCCATTGCGCGGCGGGCGACAGAGGACTTGGTGGTATCGATAGAAACGGTAGAAACGGTAGAAACGGTAGAAATGGTTCTTTGCAATTCCTCTT
>CAYOPU010000241.1:0-2978 GCA_964405915.1 uncultured Smithella sp.
ATATCTGTCGCCGGAAAATATCATTATCGCCGTGGTAGGAGATATTGACACAAAAACAACGCTAAAACTGATTGACCGTTACTTTGGACGGATTCCCCGGGGCAACCTACCCTCTACGATCATTCCTTCCGAACCGTCACAAACCCGGGAACGAAAAGTTGAAGTTTTATTTGATGCCAGTCCATCCATGATCATCGGTTTTCATAAGCCAACGGCCCCCGCCGCTGAAGATTATCTCTTCGACGTTCTGGAAACAATTTTAAGCAAAGGGCGAACCAGTCGTCTATACTCCAAACTGATCTTAAAATTGCAGATCGCGGACAGCGTCAGTGTTCATAACGGCCTGCCTGCCGCACGGTATCCCAACCTGTTTGCCATCTTCGCCCAGCCGCGCCACCCGCACACGAACGATGAACTTCAGGCTGCGATCTTTCAAGAGCTGGAAGATATCAAGAACCATGCGGTGTCCGATCAGGAACTGACCAGGGCAAAAAAACAAATGAAGATGGACTATCTGAAAAGCCTGGATTCCAATTCCGAACTGGCCTCCACGCTTTCTTATTATGAATTGCTTCTGGGCGATTACCGGTATTTTTCCAATTACATCTCTCATATTGATCAGGTAACGGCCAAAGATATTCAGGCTGCGGCGACAAAATATCTGGTAGCTGAAAACCGGACGGTCGCGGTTTTAAACAAAAAGACCATTGAAAATAAAGGGAAAAATGAAAAATAAAATTGTTTTCTGTGTTTTGATCGGGCTGTTCCTGCAGTGTAATATTCTCTCATCAGCGGCTTTTGCAAATCAAGCATTTCCGCGGCCCGACACCATTAAATATCCCGGGCTGGAATTTCGCATACCGCAGGCCGAGCGGATTTTGCTGGAAAACGGCATGGTGTTGTTCTTTCTTCAGGACCGCGAACTGCCACTGGTCTCCCTATCCGCCATGATCCGAACCGGATCGATGTATGACCCACCGGGCAAGGAAGGCCTGGCGGACCTGACCGCTTCTGTCATGAGAACAGGCGGTACGGCAAAACTGTCCAGTTCCGAAATCGATCAACGCCTGGATTTTCTGGCCGCATCGCCATCCATTTCCATGGCGCTGGATTCCGCTTCCGTCCAATTTTCATTTCTGAAAAGCGACCTGGACGCCTGCCTGAACCTTCTTTCCCAAATGTTGCAATATCCTGCATTTGAAGAAGAAAAACTGTCCCTGGCTATTTCGTTAAAGCAGGAAGACCTGCGCCGGGTTGAAGATAATCCCCAGCGTCTGGCTTTTCGTGAATTCAACCGTCTGCTGTATCCTGATGATCCGCGCGGTCGCTATGCAACGCCAAACTCCCTGAATAAAATTGTCCGTGACGACCTCACTGCGTTTCACGGGAAATATTTTTTCCCGGCTAATATGATGGTGGCCATCTCCGGGGATCTTTCCAGAGAAGAAGCTGTGACCAAAATCCGGCAATATTTTGGCGACTGGAAAAATACGCGGAAGGCCGTAGATATTGCTCTCCCTCCCCACCAGGCGGGGCATGGCGTTTTCCTGATTCGGAAACAACTGCCGCAATCCACGGTGGTCAGCGGCGAATTATCGGTCAGCAAAAAAGATCCGGATTATTACGCATTTTCAGTGCTTGATTTTATTATTGGCAGCGGCGGTTTCCCTTCACGCATATTCAGCGCCGTGCGCAATAATGAAGGTCTTGCTTACAGCGCGGGTAGTTTCTATCGCGCGCGACCCAATTATGGCGTTTTCGGAACATATGCTTTCACAAAGACGGAATCAACCATCGCGGCGCTTGATTTGATGAATGCTATCCTGAAAGATGTGGCGGCTGGTTCCATTTCGCAAAGCGAACTGGATTGGGCAAAAAAATCCACTATTAACGGCTTTATTTTCTCCTTTGAACAACCAGGCGATGTTGTTGCTCAGCAAATGACGATCGACTATGAAAGTTTACCCGCCGATTATTTGAGAGGCTATCGAAAAAGAATTGAGGCGTTGACCCGACAGGATTTAAATCGTGTCGCCGCCAGGTATCTGAATATGGAGAAAAAGCTGACGATTATTGTAGGCGATACGGACCGGTTCGGCAAATTGCCGGACATTTGGGAACAGCCTGTTTTTATCTTACCACAACCATAGCATGAGGCTTCATCATGATTGACGAGAATATTTTTGAAAAAATCACCCGCAGAATAGACACCTATCGCGACGAGATGATTGAATTGCAAAAAGCGCTGACCGCCGTGCCTGCTGTCGGTCCGATCAACGGCGGCGACGGCGAAATGCTGAAAGCCCAAATGCTGAAAAAGCGTTTAATCGATATGGGTTTTACATCTTTTTCTCATTATGATGCGCCCGATGATGCTGTCTCAGCCGGTTTCCGGCCCAATTTTCTCACTTCTCTGGAGGGAAAGGATCAATCCCGCAACATTTGGATCATCACGCATCTGGATATTGTTCCACCGGGAGAGCTCAATCTCTGGAGCGCTGATCCCTACACAGCTTATGTCAAAGACAATCATATTTACGGTCGCGGTACGGAAGATAATCAGCAGGACATGGTAGCCTCCATTTTTGCGGCAAAAGCATTCATTGACGAGGGGATTATCCCCTCGTCTTCCGTAAAACTTTTCTTTGTCGCGGACGAGGAAACCTCCGGCGGCAAAGGGCTGTACCACGTCCTGGATTTGCCTGAAAAGATTTTTCATAAAGAAGACATCATCGTGGTTCCCGACTCGGGGAATCCTGAAGGCTCCCTGATCGAAATTGCGGAAAAAGGTATCCTCTGGCTGGGTTTCAAAACAACCGGCAGGCAATGCCACGGCAGCAAACCTCAACTGGGCAACAATGCTTTTTCAGCCGCTTCCTGCCTGGTGACGAAATTGACAAAGCTGCGCAAGATTTTCGACGCCGTTGATCCGCTTTTTGATCCTCCCGTCAGCACATTTGAACCAACAAAGAAAGAGG
>CAYOPU010000242.1:0-2957 GCA_964405915.1 uncultured Smithella sp.
GGCGCGATCTACGACGTGATGATCGATCTGCGTCCGGAATCGAAAACCTTCAAGCGGTGGTTCAGCGCGGAACTGACCGCCGAAAACCATAACATGCTGTATGTGCCCGAAGGGTTTGCCCACGGATACCAGACACTCGCCGATGACACGGAGATCGCATATCAGGTTTCGACCTTCTATCACACAGAAAGTGAACGCGGCGTTCGCTGGAATGATCCGGTCTTTGGGATTGCCTGGCCGCTGCCCGTAACGGTCATCTCACCTAAAGATCAGGCGTATCCGAATTGGGGAGCGACCAGATGAAAGTCCGCCTTTTTCAACCTTTTTTAGGCAAGGAAGAGCTTAAATCGATTGAAGAAGCTTTTAATGATGCCTGGATCGGACTGGGGCCAAAGGTGTCCGCGTTTGAAGAGGCATGGCGCAACTTTATTGGCTGCAAGCATGCGATCGGCATGAATTCGGCAACTGCCGCCTTGCACATGGCGCTTGCTGCTTATCGCTTTCCGTATGGAAAAAAAGTGCTTGTTCCCGCCATGACATTTGTCGCAACCGCCACTGCTGCCCTATATTGCGGGCTTACGCCAGTCTTCGTTGATGTCCGTCAAGATACGTTGGGCATGGATCTCGCAGATCTGGAAAGAAAAATTGATCGAAACTGCGTTGCAGTGATTCCCGTCCATCTTTGCGGTCATCCTGTGGAGATGGACAGATTGCTCGAAATTGCCGAGCGCAATAATCTCAAAGTGATTGAAGATTGTGCGCACACGGCAGGCGGGAAATACAACGGGAAAACACTGGGAACATGGGGTGATATCGGCTGCTTTTCCTTCGAAGAAAAAAAATGCATGACGACCGGTGATGGCGGAATGCTCTGTACGCAAGACGATGATCTCATTGCACCTGTGCGAGCCATGCGCTGGGTCGGAATCGATAAAGACACCTGGAAGCGAAATGCCGGCTATACGCGTGAGGGCATTGAAGATCGTCACTGGTACTACGAGATTGCACTTCTGGGTTACAAATACAATATGAATGATCTGGCTGCCTCTATCGGTCTGGTTCAACTTAAAAAGCTTCCCGAAATGAATGCAAGAAGAATGTCGATTATTAAGCGCTATCTGGCAGGTATTGAGACACTCGAGCATCTTGTTCCTCTGATTCCTTATGATGTGTCCGGCGACAGCGCGTATCATATCTTCGGCGTGCGCACGAAACCTCAAAAGCGGGATTCGCTTATGCGATTTCTGAAGATGCGTGAGATCGCGACAGGTCTTCACTACACGCCCTTGGTGTTGCACCCGCTTTTCAAGTCGCACAAAGAGCCGGTTGAGGTTTCCTTGTCAGTCTATGATCAAATTATGACGCTTCCGCTTCATGCGGCGCTAAGCGAGCATGAAATCGCGTATGTCATTGAAGCTTTACACGATTGGAACAAGATTCAGTAAAATTCGTTGTTGAGGCAAAGCTGTTGCAAAACAAGCGCTTCGATTTGGGCAAAGGAGCCGATGTGCCAATGCAAGAGAAGCTGATCGTCATCGGTGCGGCAAATCCGCACATCGTTCGACTGATAGAAGATATCAATCTTTCCGGGAAAAGGAAGCTCGATTTGATCGGTTTTCTGGATAATCGTTATCGAGAACTTGGCAGCAAGTTCTATGAGTATGACCTGATCGGTGGTTTTGAAGCAATCGCAAATTTTGACAGGCAGAATGTCATCCTAATCAACAGTATTGCAGGCATATTGTCTGTCAGAGAAGAAACGACTAAGCATTTTGAGCAGCAAGGGTGGCGCTTTACGAATCTCGTACATCCCAATATCAATATGGGACATGTGAAGTTGGGAATCGGGAATATCATTTACGAGAATGCCTATATCCAGCCGTACGTGACAATAGGGAATCACTGTGTCGTGTCTTCTAATTCAGGCATCGCTCACGAATGTATTTTGAATGACTATTGTTTTATTGGTCCGGCTTCCTATGTTTGCGGCAAAGTAGTAATGGGGAAGCGCGTTTATGTTGCCGTAGGCGCAAAAGTGCTGCCGCGACTCGACATTGGCGATGATGCAATAATCGGCGCTGGTAGTGTTGTCGTTGAAAATGTAGGGCAGGGGCAAAAAATTCTCGGCGTGCCGGGGAAAGCAGTCAGTTGTTGAAAGATGCGACTGATGGCACCATAGATTCGGCCACGGCCAAGCTCTATTACATATGGAAAGGGATTTGATTCATGCGGTTTTCAATTTGCGTCATTGAACCGAAAGGGTACAGATACTCACATTTTCTCTACGATATCTGTAAGTATTTATGTTTCGGGGTCGAATCTGCGGGGCATGATTGTTGTATTCTCAAAAACAAAATGTTGCCAGATCGCATCAATATAGTTGTGGGCGCCCATAATATTCATGATCAATCCATAGCAGATCAGATCGTTCAATCTGGTGACTACATCCTTGTCCACTCCGAGATTATCACGGGTGATTCAATTAATAACTGGCCTGCCTATGAGTCCTATCAGAAAATCTTTTTGCCTTTGATCAAAAAAGCAACAGCAGTTTGGACCGGATTTGAAAATAACATTTCTGTCTTAGAAACGATGGGTGTCAAGGCAGACCATTTGCTTCTCGGCTATGATGCGCGAATGGAAGAAATCCATCATAAGCGCGATAAAGACATTGACTTTCTTTTTATGGGATCCGTAACACCGCACCGTGGCCAGATGCTCAAGCAGCTTTCCGCCCGAGGCGCGAAAGTTGTCGTTATTTTTGATGATCCCGCAATATATAGAAATGATTTTATTGCCAGGACACGCGTCAATTTGGCGCCGAATCAGTCGCCAGACGTAAACCATTTGGGCAAAAGCAGGGTGCTTTATCTGGTCAACAACAAAAGCCTTGTGTGCGTTGAGCGCTGCTATGATCAAGGTCTGTATGAACATTGTTTCCCTTGGGCGGAAACCGA
>CAYOPU010000243.1:0-2934 GCA_964405915.1 uncultured Smithella sp.
CCCAGCCACAGGGGATCGCTGCCCGGAAACGATCCGAGGCCCATCAGGGTGCCGGTCACGGGAATTTCGTATTTTCGGGCCAGATGCGTTAATTCATCCGCCGCTCCGCCCAGAATGACACCGCCTCCGGTCATGATCAGCGGTTTTTTGGCGGCATGGAGCATGTCCAGCACATTGGCCATTTTCTTGGGTGCCGGCTTATAAGGTGTTTCATGATTGCGGAAGGTCACCTTGTCCGGATCATAATCCGTTTGCGCGGCCATCACATTTTTCGGAAGATCCACCAGCACCGGCCCCGGCCGCCCGGAGCGGGCAATGTGAAAAGCTTCTTTAATCGTTGAGGCCAGGTCGCCCACATTGCGCACCAGGAAATTGTGCTTGGTGCAGGGACGCGTGATGCCGGTAATGTCACATTCCTGAAAGGCGTCGTTCCCGATGAGACCCGTCGGCACCTGTCCGGTAAAAATCACCAGGGGAATGGAGTCCATGTTGGCAGTGGCGATACCGGTGACGGTGTTGGTGGCGCCGGGACCGGAGGTCACCAGACAAACACCCACTTTGCCGGTTGAGCGCGCGTAGCCGTCTGCGGCATGAACGGCGCCCTGTTCGTGGCGAACCAGGACATGTTTGAGGTTGCTTTTGAAAAGCTGATCGTAAATATCCAGGACGGCGCCGCCCGGGTAGCCGAAGATAATGTCAACTTTTTCTTCTTCCAACACTTTCAGCAGGATTTCCGTTCCTTTTAACATCATAGGATATCACTCTCCCGTTTCAATTTATCATCTGTGTGCAGACATCTTAAAACTAAAAAAGCCGCCCGTTTCTTTAGGAAAAAGCGGCTTTATCTTCATCAAACAAAGCCGCGGGGTTTCGGGGCCCGCGGCTGATATCTTTTCTTTCTTAAAGATACCAGGCGACAGACCCCATAAGTACGACTACTACGACGAGCAATCTTACGGAGGTTTGCATCAAAATTCTGCCGCTGTCTAAATCTTTAAGAAACATCATTACTTCCCGATCAATTTGACGCTTTCATAACGAAAAAATCATCGCTTGTCAAGAGGCATTCTCAAATGGCATTTATCTTTACCGGAATAAATCCTCGGATTCATCCGTGACATTCTCTCCTTTTTCGCCGGGCGGGGCGTTATCCAGAAAACATTCATAGATGGTTCCCGGACCCGAGGCTTGCGTCACCGCGCCGGTTTTGTGATCAACCTTGGTAAAAATGATGCCTCCCGGAACCGGGAAAGCCTCAGTCGGTTTGCCCTGCAGGGCTTTTTCCATAAAATAGAGCCAGATCGGAGCCGCCGCGCGACCGCCCACTTCCTGCTGTCCCATATTTCTTTCCTGATCAAAACCGATCCAGACGCCGGTAATCAAAGAGGGTGTGAACCCGATAAACCAGGCATCGCGGGTATCATTGGTGGTTCCCGTCTTGCCGGCAACCGGCCGGCCGATGCTTTTCACTCTTCGGCCCGTGCCGCTTTCCACAACGTCCTGCATCACATAAGTCGTCATAAAGGCAATACGGGGATCAATGACCTGTTCCTCCTGCACCTTGGTTTCTTCAAAAACATTGCCGGTGCGGTCCACAATTTTGCGGATAAAGTAAGGCGTAACTTTTTTTCCTGAATTCGCCAAAACGCCATAGGCCCTGACCAGTTCCTGCAGGGTGACACCGGATGATCCCAGCGCAATGGACAGATTCCTGGCAAGCGGAGACTCAATGCCCATATTCACGATGTAAGATGTGGCGTAATCGATGCCGATGTCCTCTAAAATCTTAACGGTGACGACGTTGCGGGATTGCACCAGGGCAGTCCTCAACGTGATCGGCCCCAGAAATTTTCCATCGAAGTTCTTCGGTTTCCAAAGACCGTCTTCCTGCGATGGGTCGTCAAAAACAATCGGAGAATCAACAAACCGCGTAGCCGGATTCATGCCCTTATCAAAAGCCGCCGTGTAGATGAGAGGTTTAAAAGCGGAACCCGGTTGGCGACGCGACTGAATCGCCCGGTTGAATTCGCTCTTGTTGAAATCCCGTCCGCCGACCAGAGCGCGAATCGCGCCGGTTTTAACATCCATGCAGTAAAGCGCGCCCTGCACCAGTCCCTTTTTGTATTTTTGCCGTTCTTCCATTTCCGCAAGCCCCCTGAGGAGGGCATCGCGGGCTGCTTTTTGCGCCGAAAGATTCATGGTTGTGTAAATAGACAGCCCTTCCTTGTAAAGAACGTCTGCTCCGTATTTCTCCTGAACATAACGGCGGACATGTTCGACAAAATACGCGGCGACTTTATCCTTGGGCTTCATGGGCCTCAGCTTCAGCGGAGCGGCGATGGCCTGATCCATTTGTTCTTTGGTAATAAATTTTTCTTCCATCATGCGCGTTAAAACGTAAACCTGTCTTTGTTTCGCACGGTCGAAATAAAGAAACGGGGAGTAGGTGGTGGGCGCTTTCGGCAGGCCGGCCAGAAGTGCGGCTTCCGGCAGCGTCAGATCTTTTGCGCTTTTGCCGAAGTAACCAATCGAGGCCGATTCGATGCCGTAGGTGCCGTGCCCCAGATAGATTTGGTTTAAATACAAATTCAGGATTTCGTCTTTGGTCAGATACCGGTCAATTCGATACGAAAGGATGGCCTCCTTTAATTTCCGGATGTATTTTCTTTCCGGCGTGAGGTACATCAGTTTGGCGACCTGCTGTGTGATCGTGCTGCCGCCCTGCACGATTTTACCCGCTTCCATATTTTTAAAAAAGGCGCGGAAAACACTGCGCAGATCGACCCCCTGATGGTGATAAAAGCGGGAATCCTCCGCCGCAACAAAAGCGTATCGAGCGATCAGCGGAACTTCGGAGATCTTCACCAGCTTTCTGTCTTCCAGAAAGAACTCGTCAATCAGTTCGTTATTTTCATCGAACACGCGGGAGGCAAT
>CAYOPU010000244.1:0-2906 GCA_964405915.1 uncultured Smithella sp.
ATCCGGCTTTTGAGGATGTCAAAAAACTGGTCGAAAGTCTTTTTCTGGAATCATTTCATTACAGGCTTGCCCGGGATATTAATCAGCTAAGTCCTGCCGACGCGCTGTTTAGTCTCCATACGAGAGGAATATACCAGAGAAGGGCGGAAATGAAAGGGATGGTGCTCGGTAATATCAAATTGGAGCCTCTCGTGCTGTGCTCCAATGAAGAATGGGAAATGATGATCAGCAATTTTAAATAATATGTCACCATCACAGGGAGAACATTATGTTAAAAGATACAAAACTATTGAAGTTAAATCGATCAGATTTTTTATTTCTATTAACCAATGATATTCTGCCGTTGAATCAAGCGGTAACCCTTCGTTTCAAAACAACGCATCGTGTCGAAGAGATTCGAGAAGCCGTACGCTACATGCTGACGATGTATCCCCGGCTCAGATCCATTATCGTACCAACCTTGTTTTCCTACCGCATGATGATATTGGACAACGAGGACAGCAGAGTGGAGGTGCTCTTTAACGAGGCGTTCCAGGTCAAACGTCATATGGCGTTCGGAACGGAGGATTTTTTCCAGTACAGACATGGATTGGTGAATGAACCCTGTCTGCTGGATAACAGATTGGGAATTAAATTTCATTATCTTCCAGATGATCCCAATCCTGCATTAATCATCGTTTTAAATCACGTCATCGGCGACGGCATGTCTCAGGCATTCATCATCGATTCCTTGATGGCCTATCTTAACGGGAAAAGGCCTGAACTCCTGCCCCTTGACGACTCCAGCATGAAGCCTGCTCTGTTTGAAAAGAATTATTTCAAGATACCGCTTCAGATATTGAAATCCTATCGAATACTCCGTAAAGAATCCAGGAAGAACAAAAAAGATAAAATCATTGCGGTATCGGATATGCATACTGATTACTTCGGGCCGGTAAATTCATATTCTCAGACGTTTAGTTTTGGCATTAAACCCATCCTGTCAAAAGCCAAGGAGCTGGGATGCAGTGTCCCCATCTTCACAACAACTGCCCTTGCACTCTCCATTCTGCGATACCGGGGAGAAGATAAGGGTGATACCGCAGGCATTATCAATAGTTTTGATATGAGGCCTTATTTCGGAGCTCATCGGCCTGTCATCGGCAATTATCTGAGGGCCACCATGCTGAGAGCGCACAGAAAACATATCGATGATCCGCGAGAGATGATGAAAGATCTTCAGGAACAGATGGATACCTTCAGGGGGCATCTCAAACAAAAAGAAATTCTTTTCCCGTGGATGATAGAGGAACTGCAGAAATTGGTCGGCAGAAAGAACTTCGCACGCATTATTAAGAATATCAAAAGTAAGGAGATCTTCCGTATGACGTGCCATCATTCAACGATTGGCAGCATTGATTTTTTAAACGGGCACGGGGACAAGGCCCGGCTCTGCGGATATTTTCCGGCGACAGCGCATCACGGGTTATTCTTCGGGTTGACATCTCTTGATGGCGTCATACAATCTTTTTTTACGTATCCTGAAGCCGAGTACACGCTGGATGACATCAAGAAATTATATAAAAATCTCGATGAGGAATTTCTGAGACTCCTGGAACTGAAGCCATAGAAAAAAGGTAGAAAATGGGAAAAATAATTGAATCCAACTCAGCGACTACCGCAAAAACAGGCGGGACGATAGAAGAAAAGTACCGTTTACTGGCCGAACATGTCAAAGACCATGTGTGGTTGTTGGACATGAACTTGAAGCCTACGTATGTCAGTCCTTCTGCGGAAAAAGCATCGGGATATACGCTTGCCGAGCTTGAAGAGCTTACTCTGGATAAACTTCTCACCGCCGAATCCTTGCAAAAAGCACTGGAGATGTATTCAGATGAAATATTAAATGCTTCAGCAAATACGCCACCTCCTGACAGGAAGTTTTCCTTGGAAGCGGAGTTTCGCTGTAAGGATGGGCATCTTCTCTGGGTTGAGGTCACGGTAAGTTTTCTTCAGGACGAAAACGGGCAACCATTATTCATACTGGGTGAAAGCAGAGACATTACTGAACGTAGAAAGGCGGAATCCCAAAAGGAGGCTGCGCTCGAAGAGCTTCGTCATAGTGAGGAAAAATACAGAAGCATTCTTGAAAATATTCGTGAAGCCTATTTTGAAGTTGACCTTGCCGGCAACTTTACTTTTTTCAACGATTCCATGAGCCGGATTCTTGGATATTCCCGGGAAGAAATGATAGGTATGAATTACCGGGAATATACAGATAAAGAAAATGGAAAAATTATTTTTCAAGAGTTTAATAAAGCCTACCGGACCGGTGAATCGACAGAAGCATTTGACTGGCAGCTAACCAGAAAAAATGGCGTTCAAATATATGTTGAGGAGTCTATATCCTTAAGAAAAGATTTATCGGGTAAAATAACCGGGTTTAGAGGTGTGGTACGTGATATTACTGAACGAAAGAAATTTGAAAAATCGCTGAAAGAAAGCGAAGCGCAATACCGTCTCCTGGCCGACCACATGAAAGATTATGTGTGGCTTATGGATTTAAACTTACAATGGAAATATATCAGTCCGTCTATGGAGAAATTTCTTGGGTACAATCTAAATGAGCTTAAAAAGCTCACGTTGGACAACGTCCTTACCGAAGAATCTTTAAAATTAGCGATGGACACTTACATATCTGAATTGCCTACAAATATGGTAAGCAGGGAAACCATCCCCTATAAAGTATTTTTGGAACTTGAATGCCGCGGTAAGGACGGCCAAACTTTTTGGATTGAATGTACTTTCAGCTTTATCCGAGACAAGATCGGAAAACCGATAAGCCTTCTTGGAGAAGGAAGAGAAATCTCCCAGCGCAAACTGGCGGAACAGGCCTTGAGAAAAAGTGAGGAGCGTTACCGCAGCGT
>CAYOPU010000245.1:0-2906 GCA_964405915.1 uncultured Smithella sp.
TTATATTTTATGATAAAATTAATAAAAATATTTCTTATTTATATTATTTGTTTTTTTTCTATATCATTTGTTTTTGCTGATGATTTAGATATTAAAGTTGATACTTTAAAACAATGAACATCCGATAGAAATGATTATATTGAGCGTTTTTGGCTAGATGATGTTTTTTTTTGATGAGAAGAGGTATGAGAAAAATGAGCAAATCGTCTTCTTATAAATATTGCTAAAGATGTAAAAAATGTGGCCATAGTAATTACTGTTATTTTTTTAATTATTTTAGTATTAAGATTACTTTTCTCATCTTGAACAGAAGATGATATAAAAAAATGGAAAGTATGAATCATGTGGGCAAGTATTTGAATAGTAGTAATGCAAATATCTTTTGTTACTGTAACAAGTTTATTTGATCAAAACGTTTGAGCTCCTACAGCTGCAACTTTTGTAGAAATTATAATACAACCAATAATCAGATTATTAGAAGTTTTAGCTTCTTTTGTTTTTATATCAATTGCTGTTTTTTCTTTTTACAAAATTGTAACATCTTCTTGACAAGAAGACTCTTTTAAAAAATGAGTGCAAACAATAATTAGTGCACTTATTGGTTTTGTACTAATAAAAATTTCTGCGGTTTTTGTAAATAGTATATATTGAGAAGTTAAATGCGAAAGCACTATGCTTGGTACAAAAATATGTACATGAGCAAATTTATGAAATCCAAATTTAAATGAAGTAGCAATAACTATAGGAAAAATGATTCAATATATGACTTGATTTGTATGAGTTATAACTATAATTTTAATTATTTATTCAGGAATAATGCTTATTTTAAGTAGATGAAATGAAGATTATTTAAAAAAATTCAAAAGCTCTTTATTGTATATATTTATTTGAATTTTAATTATAGTAACAAGTGTAATACTTTTTAGATTTATATGATGATGAGAATTTAATGAATTTTGAAGTTATAATATAAAATAAAAAAATATAAAATTATTTAATTTTTTTCCTTACTAAAGCATATTTTCAAGGATCTTGTGGAATATTTATAAAAACATTAAAATGTCATCAAGAAGCATTTTCTTTTGTATTTCAAAATGAATCAATAATTTTTGTTAATTTAAATTCAAATTCATTATCTGGATTAATAATTTTTAACTTATCTCCAATTTCTATTCTATTTTTTACTTCAAGTTCTGCGAGTCATTGTTTTTTGTTATAAGATATAATTATTCAAATAAAATCTTCTTCTTTAAGCTCAAAATTTTTATCATAATAAATACTATTTTCTTTTAAATCTCATATTAAAAATCAAGGAGTATATCATCTATTTGAAATAGCAAAAAGTTCTTTTGATAAAGTTTTACTATTATATTTTTTATTATTATTTATTAAATCTACAGCCTTACGATAAGCTCTTCATACTCACGCTAAATAATTAACAGTCTTACTTCTTCATTCTACTTTAAAACTCATAATTCAAGCATCTTTTAGTTCTTGTAAATAATCAAGTAAACACATATCACGAGAATTCATAATATATGAACCAAATTCATCCTCATCTATTGGCAATAAACTTCATTTACGTTCTTTTTCTTCTAAAAAATATTCTCATTTTAATTCTTTATAATCTTCTGGTCTTCATGTTCTTTCGTAAAGATTATTTCATACAATCTCATTTTTATATATTTTATACTCCCACCTACAACTATGAACACAAACTCATTGATTTGGATCTCTTTTTGCTAAATAATTAGAAAGTAAACATCTTCATGAATAAGCAACACAAATTGCTCAATGAACAAAAAATTCTAGATCAATATCTGGACAGTTTGTATGAATTTCTTTAATTTCTTTTAATGAAATTTCTCGACTTAAAATTATTCTTTTTATTCAAAGTTCTTTCCAAAATTGTACTTGAGCCCAATTAGTATTATTTGCTTGTACAGATAAATGTATTTCTGCGTTTGGATAATTTTTTCTAACTAAATTAATAAGTCATGGATCAGACATAATATATGCATCTGGCTTTAATTTTTCCATTTTTTTAAATGCCTCCATGAAAGGTTTAATTTTTTCGTTATGAGCATAGATATTGGCTGTGAAATAAATTTTCTTTTTTTTATCATGACAATATTTAACAGCATCTTTTAAGGTATCCCAATTAAATTGATTTTCTCTAGCTCTTAAAGAAAACATTGGCACTCAAGCATATACAGCATCTGCTCAATAGGCAATTGCATACTGCATTTTTTGAAAATTTCATGCAGGAAAAAGTAATTCTATTTTTTTTTGCATATATACTCAAGTAAAATTGTTTGACTCCGCCAGCTGGCGGATAGTCTAATATAAAAGGTTTCTAAAAATAAAAAAATCAAAAACCTGTTCTTATTAAGTACAAAATATTATTATAAAGTAGATTCATCAGATTCTTCAACAATATTATCTTCTTCTAATCATTTTTTAATTATTGTAGAACTTACTAACATATCTCATTCTCATTTAATTTTAGTCAAAATAACTCATTGAGTAACTCGACTTGTAATTCTAATAGAGTTAATTTTTATTCTTATAGTTTGTCATGATTTTGATATTAATAAAGCATCACACTCTTTTCTGTCTTCTTCTGTAAGTAAATTTACTCATACAATATCTCATGTTTTATTCGTAATTGCTCATACTTTTACTCAACTTCATCATCTTCATTGTTCTCTATATTCATCAATTTTTGTTAATTTACCTAATCATTTTTCTGTAACTGTAAATACATATTTATCTTCCTCTCTTACAACATCTACTTCAATTACATTATCATCTTTACCTATTTTCATTCATCTTACTCAAGCAGCAGCTCTTCACATAACTCTTACATTTTTTTCACTAAATTGTATTGCTTTTCATTTTTTTGA
>CAYOPU010000246.1:0-2883 GCA_964405915.1 uncultured Smithella sp.
CCTTGGACATTTCCAGTGAGAAAATTGCCACGGGTGTCTGGGTTTCCAGCGCGGCGAATTGAGCGATATTGAGGGCGAACGCGGTTTTACCCATGCTGGGGCGTCCGGCGATGATGATCAGGTCGGAATTCTGCAGACCGGATGTCATATCATCGATTTTTTCAAACCCGGTGGCTACGCCGGTGATGAGGGATTTGCGGGCAAAGAGGGCTTCAATGGCCCGGAAGCTTTCTTTGACGATATCTTTGATCGGATAAAAAGAAGGCCGGACCTTGTTTTCGGAAATTTCAAAAATGCTGTGTTCGGCTTTATCCAATACCTGATCAACGTCCGATCCGGTTTCATAGCAACTGTTGATGATTTCGGTAGCCGATCCGATCAGTCCCCGCAGAATCGCCTTCTCTTTGACGATTTTTGCGTAGTTGGCGACGTTGGCCGCCGACGGGACGTTATCGACCAGGGAGGCCAGATAAGCGGTGCCACCGACGGATTCCAGCATATTCCGGTCTTTGAGCGCATTGCTCAGCGTGATCAGATCAACCGGTTCGTTTTTCTCGGAAAGCTCCACGATGACGGAAAAAATTTTCCGGTGCGCTTCGTTATAGAAATCTCCTTTGTTGATGATTTCCAGCGCGGCATTGATCGAGCCGTTCTCCAGCAGAATGCTGCCCAGAATGGATTGTTCCGCGTCGATATTCTGCGGGGGCAGTTTATATAAGGCCGGATCGATGTCTTTCATGATTCTGCGCCGACAACATTCAATTTCAGTTCCGTATCAACACCCGGGGCCAGTTTGATCTTCACTTTAAATTCGCCTAAGTGTTTGATCTGCTCATCGTGCACAATCATTTTGCGGTCGATGTCAAAGCCTTTTTCCTTAAGAGCGGTTTCAATGTCCTTGGAGGTTACCGACCCGAAAATTTTGTGCTGATCGCCCACTTTGCGGGGCAATGTCAGCGTCACTTCAGCCAGGCGGGCCGCCAGATCCTGTGCGCTGGCTTTTTCTTTTTGCGCTTTTTGCAGAATATTCTTCTTTGTCAATTCGAAGGCTTTGATATTTTTATCGTCCGCCTCGACGGCCAGACCCTTCGGAATGAGCAGATTGCGGGCGTGGCCGTCATTGACTTTCACCAAATCGCCGGCCTTGCCTAAAGAAGGTACGTTTTGCTTTAAAATAACCTTCATAAAGAAACCTCCTGGTATTCAAAAATTAATTAGTTGTCTGGTCTTTACGGAAATATTTACGAAAATCAATCCAAATGTCGGTAAACCCCAACAGGGCTATTGCTATCATAAGCATTTGCTGAATCGCAATTAAAAAATAAAAAATCCAGCGGAAAAATAAAGAGATATTTTTGCTTTGGAAGAAGAAGCTAACAATTGCAAGGCCTTGCAGAAAATAAATAAAAGAGGCAATCAGGACGATGTTAATTCCTGAATAACGGACAGACGTTTCCGGCACGAAACTCAAACCGCCTGCGGCTATAAAAATCCAGACCAGCCAGTGCGGCGCCTTCCATTGCGATAAGGCCGAAAGTTGGGGCAGTGCGGCGCCTTGTTTGTGCAGGAGTTTATTTCCCATCAGGGCGTTGGCCCAGGTTGCAAATAATACTGAAATGATGCAAAGGGCGGGGAAAATCCGGGTAAAAAGTTGAATAATCAAGGGTTTGCCGTCTTTGATGGCATTGATTTCTTCGGGGCTTAAAGGCAACTGGTTATAGAATTTAATGTTTAATTCCACCGCCTCCGTAATATGCTTTTCGACCAGTTGCCAGGGGCTGATGGAAAGCTGCATGCCGCCGTAGATAAAATAAGCAGCAATGGCAGCCAGAATGACTAGAGAGGGCAGGAGAACAAGCGCTTCGACGGAATAATTATTTTTGGCTGTCCGGGCCATCAAAATACCGGCCAGTCCGATAGCCGCCAGGGCCAGCACCGGCAGCATCGTATGCATGACCGGCACAAGGATGACCGCCATGATGCAAAGCGCGCCAAGAAAAGCGGTCAGTATTTTCGTCTGATCGTTAAGGATGCACAGGACAAACAAAATCATCGGCAGCGTCATGAGAAACAGCAGGCCGATAAAAGGTGTCAGGGAAGCGGCGAAAAAAAATACCATGATCGCCAACAGCCGGATAAACGGAATATTCGGAGATAAAAAAATCAAGTTGATCAAGAATAATAACCTGTGCTGAAAAGCGGTAATGGAATTAAAAAATCAGGTCGATGCCTATGGATAAAATCAACACCGGCCGGTTTTCTCCACAGGGATTGTCCCGACCGGTGTTTGTTGAAATATTTCTATCTGCCTTCCGCGGTGATAAAAGGCATGATGGCGATGGTGCGGGCGCGCTTAATGGCTACGGTTAGTTCTCTCTGATGGCCGGCGCAATTGCCGGTGATTCTTCTGGGCATGATTTTGCCTCGTTCCGTGACAAAATTGTTGAGAATCATCGGGTTTTTATAGTCAATTTTTATATTGGAGTCCGTACAGAAGCGGCAGAATTTCTTTCTGTGGAAAAATCTCTTCTGGGGCGGACGTGATGGTCTTTCGCCGTTGGGTATAGCCATAATTATTCTCCTTTCGGTGTATTGTCTTCCCGGGTAATGGTTTTACGAAATGTTGGGCGGCCGGTTCTTGCATCGCCTGCTGGCTTTTCATCGCGGTTTGCCCCCGTGTTGTCCGTTTCGATGCGAATCTGCGTGCGTTTCACTTCGGCTGCGGCAACTTCCGCTTCCATCCCTTCACGGGTGACAGCGCCTTCTTTGGTCACGGTCATGAATTTTAAAACCCGGTCGTCGATTTTAAAATTTCTTTCCATTTCGGCCACGATGGAACCGTCACCGGCGTAGTCGATGAAAAAATAAAACCCGTCTTTTTGT
>CAYOPU010000247.1:0-2855 GCA_964405915.1 uncultured Smithella sp.
GCAGATTTTCCCCCTTTTGCAGATTTAAAATGGGGAAGACGCTTTCGGTGATTGTCTTACCGAAAAAGGTGGAGACCATCGCCGCAACGATCGCGGCAATGACCAACGTTACGATATACTCAATCAGGGTGAAACCGGCCTGATCATTTTTTACGCGTCTTTTCATGGTATGAATCCTGTCTCTGCTTTGACAATGAGTGATTTTGATCCCAAATTTATCGTTGCATCGGCGGTCAGTTTATTTGCGGAAAGGTATGGTATTCCGAATTCATCAAATAATACGTTAACTTGTGTTGCCGTAAATGGCGCAAGGCTATGGGTTGTGGAAGATTCGCTGGGAAGCATATAAGGGCTGTCAAATGTTGCGCCATCGCCACTGGAATTTCTGATCAGCGTATAAGAATTCCCGTTGATCCGTATTCCCCATTTGACCGGCGGTATATCATTCAGTGCCCGATACTGTGCATATCGGAGATTGCTTTTCAACATATCCAGCTCGTTGTGTGACTTTATATCGTCGATATTCAACACCCGGGATATGACAAACGCGCCCATGATGCCAACGATAACCAGAATGGCAATGATCTCTATCATGGTGAAACCATAGTTGTTATTTAATGATCTTTTCATGTCTTGTCTTTTACATATCACATTGATTTTCCATCCTTTTCTATAAGATATTCAGCCAGGCAAGTAATGTCAATGGTCGCCTTTTTTTAAGGAAACTTAAAAAAAGGCATGGGGGGACTGCCTGGAGCGTCCCCTTTGTTCTATTCTGATCAATCAGCCCGAAAGTAAGTGCCGGGAAAGGGCACGCGAGATAACGAGAGGTCTCAAGCTGTTCCCGATAGTGCTAAGCCGCCCGCAAGGCGTCCACGATTTTCAACCGCGACGCACGCATTGCCGGCAGCACACCGCCGATCAATCCCATCAGCAGTGAGAAGGTCATCGATTCCAGAATAATGCCGGGTGTCAGCGTAAATTTAAAAGCCAGTTCCGAAAAAGTCTGAAAATTTACCGTTGAAATCGACATGAACTGCATGAACGATGCAAAGAACAGCCCGACGCAACCCCCGATAAAGCCCAACAACAGGGATTCGACAAGAAAGGCCAGTAAAATATTGCGGCGGCGAAATCCCAGGGCGCGCAGTGTGCCGATTTCCGCCGTGCGGGTGGCTACGGCGGAATACATGGTGATCATCGCACCGATGATCGCACCGATGGAAAAAATGATCGTCAGCGACAGGCCCAGAATCCTCAAGAACTTCGCCATCACTTCCGACTGATCACGATAATATTTCGTCTCACGCCTTGTCTCCAGGGTGAGACGCGGATCATTTTCTATGGCGGTTTTCGCGGCGTCAAAGGTGACGGGGCTTTTCAGCTTGAAAATCAGAGAAGAATAAACCGGCCGCCGGAAAGCCTGCATGACCTGATCTCCATCACCCCAGATTTCCGAGCTGAATCCGGTATTGCCCGCGTTAAAAACACCGACCACCGTCCAGGTACGCATTCCCCAGGAAAGTGTCTGCTGCAGGCCAACTCCCTGGAATCCCTTGGCAATGCTGTTTCCAACCACCACTTCCGACGAACCGGGCCGCAGCATGCGGCCCGCCGTCAGCCGGACCTGAGGGCGAAGCGGCATGGATTCCGGCCCGATGCCCCGCACCACCACGTTGGAATGACTGGAGGACTGTTCCTGCCCCTTTTTCTTGAGCGCAATCAGAACGACGCACTCTTTGGCCATCATGGGCTGTCCCCGTCTTCCCGCGGCCACCTGCGGCAGCATTTCCACAATAGAGGCGGCCTGGCGTTCGATGGTGCTCATCACTTCGGAGGTCGCGGCTTTGCGCACCACCACCACGTTATCGGGTGAACCGGTTTCCACCAGTGTTTTTTGCAGTCCGGCGGCCATCATCAAGACCGCAGCGAAAACAAAAACCACCAGCGCCATGCCGCTCACCGTCAGTACCGTTGTCAAGCGGCGCTTCCAGAGATTACGGAAACTGTAGGAAAAAGGCACCGCCATCAGCCGATCCTCCTCAACCCGTCGGCAATGCGGATGCGAATGGCGTGGCGGGTGGGTATGATCGCCGCAAAAAATGCGATGAGCAGCGCAGCGGCAATGTCCATATAAATTGTTTGTGGGGACACCAGAAAGACCGGGAAGTAGGTCGAAAGCTGACGGCCGAACATCCCGGCAAAGGGAAAGGTCAGAACAATGCCGATCAGCGCCCCGGTCAGGGTCATTACCAGTGCTTCGCCGAAAATCAGTACCATGATGTCTTTCCCGCCGAAGCCGAGCGTTTTCATAATCGCGTAGTCTCCGGTTCTCTCCCGGGTCGTCATGGCCATCGTATTGGCAACAACCGCCAGGATGATGAAGATGACGACAAACGACACCATCTGAATCGCCGTAACAATGGCTTCCGCCATGGCCAGGAAACCCAGATTAAATGCTTTTTCCGTCTCTGTCAGCGTTTCCGCCAGCGAACTTTTAAACATTCTGTCAATCGCAACAGCCGTGTCCGCCGCAACATCGGGGCGGTTCACACCGACCATGTAAAAACCAACCTTGTCGGCATAGCCGGGCCATGTTTTCTTGACCCCTTCATTGAGGTAAGACCAGTGAAAGAAAAACTGGGTTTCATCCACTGTTTTGTCACGGCCCGTATAGATCGCCCGTAAAACAAAATCCCAGTTGCCGGGATAGATGGTCCCTTTGAGCGTGATCGGATCACCGATTTTCCAGCCGTATTTGGCCGCCAGCTTCCTGCCGGCCACAGCGCCTTTGCGGTCGGTCAGAAAAGATTTTTTCTGTTTTTCGTCCAGAACAAATTCGGGATACAGAGCGA
>CAYOPU010000248.1:0-2829 GCA_964405915.1 uncultured Smithella sp.
CACTTGCCTAAAAGCTCTTCGCTTTCTTGTGTTTGAATGGCGATGTCATTTAACGATTCGGGCGAATTGATTTCTTCATCTTCGCCCAGCAACTCTTCGCTTTCATCGGCCGAAGACAAAACGGGAACGTCCGGTTCTGCTTTGACTAAAATAAGCTGGCGGCCGGCGCGCAGACTTTTGGACTTGACATGATTCAATGCGGCAAGCTGTTTTACGGAAACACCTGTTTTTCTTGAGATGGAGGCAAGCGTATCGCCTTTTTTAACCGTGTAGGAAGAAGATGCCGAATGTGATTTTGATTTGACGAAAACGGGGGAAACAGTTTTTTTAGTGACTTGCTTTTCCTGGATTTTCAAAATCTGACCGGGTTTCAGCTTGTTCGAGGTCAGATGGTTGGCTTTCTTGACCTCCGCCACACTGACGCCCAGCTTCTTGGCAATGATGGCCAGGTTTTCACCTTTTTTAACTTTGTGTTGCGCGGCATCAGCGCCGGTATGGCAAAGGGCCAATAAAAAAAGAACAAATAACGCCCAAACTACCGAATTTCGCCGTTTCAACATGTAGTACCTCCTTTTTTTGCGGGGGGTCCCCAGTTTGTTAACGGTGCACAGATTACAGACGAGTTCCGATAAGTGTATATATCGATTGATAAATTACTGCACACAGAAAACGAAGTTTAATCTCAAAAAACCTTATCACCAGCTTCGTGTAAGTTGCATACTAAAAAATAGATGGCCTGTCAAATTTATTTTGCATTCTTTTTTAATGAGGTATAGGAAGCGACAACTGAAAAAAAGGCAATATCTGATGATGAAGCAATGGTGGAAAATTATTCTTTGGGCTATTCTTTTGGCATTTACCTTCTGTATGGTAGATATCTGCCGCTATTTTTTCTATCCAAACGTAGCGGATCTAGCGAAGAATCGTCCCGGTAAAACAGCCTTTATGGAGTATCGGGAAGATACCTGGCGGGCAAAGGGTATAGAGAAAAAAATTTCAATATCCTGGGTGCCCCTTTCGCAGGTGTCTCCTTTTGTCGTGAAAGCCGTCATCATTGCAGAAGATGACAAATTCTGGTCTCACGAAGGTTTTGATTTTGATGCCATGCAGAAGGCGCTGGAAAAAGACATTAAGAAAAAGACGTTTAAAGCGGGCGGCAGCACCATATCGCAGCAGCTGGCCAAAAATTTATATCTGACGCCGGCCAAAAACCCGGTTCGAAAGATTAAGGAAGCCATCCTGACCTGGCGTATCGAACGAAATTTGCAGAAAAGAAGAATTATCGAATTGTATTTAAATGTTGCCGAATGGGGGGACGGCCTGTTTGGCATTGAGACCGCCGCGCGTAAATATTACGGTAAGCCTGCCCGGTATTTGAATGCCCGCGAAGCCGCGGCCCTGGCTGCCGCCTTGCCCAATCCACGGCGCTTTCAGCCCAAAGGCGAGTCGCGGTATGCGGCAAATCGCGCTGGACGGATTTATCAAATCATGGTGCGTCGCGGAATAGTCATTGAAGCGTATAATGAGGTCATTGAAGAAAAAGAAGACGTTGATCCGGAAGGTGTTGCGCCGCCTGCCGGGAATAAGCAGGTCGATGTTGTTGCCGAAAAGGAGGACCTTCCCCCGATCGACACCCTGCCTTCCGCCGAAAAAACAACCGTTAAAGAAGTTGATTAGAGCCCGCTTCTATGATTGGATATCAACATAAAACCGGGAACAGGACTTAGGCAGAATTTTGTGGGGGAAAATGATGATTCATTTATCCGGCTATCAGATATTTGAAGAAATCGGCGCAAATCAGAACACGACCGTATATAAAGGCTATAGTGAAAAGGACGGAAAAAACGTCATCATTAAAACCGCCAAGACGCCGAAGCTCTTTTTATCCACATTTAAAAAGGAATATGATCTGTCGCGTCAATGCAATATTAACGGCGTTGTAAAAATCTATTGCTTAGAACCTCACGAGGGCGGGATGGCCCTGATTATGGAGGATTTCGGGGGCGTCTCGCTGCAGAAAATCATCATGGATAAGGCGGCAAATTTGCAAAATCTTCTGCAAATTGCCGTCAAGACGACGGACATCCTGGGAAGCTTGCATGAGAACCGGTTTATCCACGGAGATATCAAGCCTGCCAACATCATCGTCAATATCCAAACCGGTGAAGTGAAGATCACCGATTTCAGTTATTCCCGGATTTTAGAGGGTGAAACACTCTTCGGTCTTGATTTTGCGGTCGGAACCCCGGCCTACATGTCTCCTGAACAAACCGGACGGATGAACAGGATGCCCGATTTTCGGACCGATTTCTATTCCCTCGGTGTTTCCTTCTATGAAATGCTGGCCGGCGAATTGCCTTTTAAATCTGATGATCCCCTGGACCTGGTCTATTGTCATATTGCCAAGACACCGATACCCCTTCATGACGCAAGACCTGAAATATACCACGTTATTTCCGATATCGTCATGAAGCTTATCGTGAAAAATCCGGAAGATCGGTATCAAAGTGCCTACGGCATCCGCTATGATCTGCAAAAATGCCTGACGCTGCTGGAAGAAAAGGGACAGGTCCCTGCGTTCTCCATTGGCAGTCATGATGTTTCCCCGTGGTTGAATATCCCGCAGAAAGTCTACGGACGTGATGCCGAAAAGAGGGTCCTGTGGAAAGCTCTTGAGCGGGTGATGAACGGATCAAACGAGATGCTGATGGTTCGAGGCAGTGCCGGTGTCGGAAAGATGCGGATCATCCACGAGGCCTATCTGCCGATTGTTCACACCGGCGCTTTTCTGATTGAAGGCAAGTATGATCTGCTGAAACAGGATATTCC
>CAYOPU010000249.1:0-1298 GCA_964405915.1 uncultured Smithella sp.
TTAAATTGTTGGGATTTTGCTCATAATCCGGAATAATTCCGTTTTCTTCCATTTTCTCGCGGGTAAAATCCAAAGCCGCCCGGGCAACCCCCAGCGCCATCGCGGCAACCATGGGACGCGTATTGTCAAAGGTCTTCATCACCCCCTTGAATCCTTCGGTACTTTGCTTGACCTCGGCGCTTCCCAGAAGATTGTCTTTGGGAATGCGGCAGTCATCCAGCACATACGTTCCCGTATCCGAAGCGCGAATACCAAGCTTATGCTCCAGTTTTTCCAGCTTGAATCCGGGACGTCCTTTTTCCACAATGAAGGACTTAATACCTGCCTTGCCGGCGCTTTTATCCACTGTGGCCCAGATCACCGCAACATCGGCGCGCTCCGCGCAGGTGACAAAGATTTTTTCCCCGTTGAGCACCCACTCGTCGCCATCCAAGACCGCCCTGGCTGTGATGGAACCGGAATCCGAACCGGAACCCGGTTCGGTAATCGCCATCGAAGCCCATTTATCGCCGAATCGTTCCATCTGTTCGTCGGTTGCAACTGCGGCAATGGCCGCGTTTCCCAAGCCTGCATTAGGGATGGACAAAAGCAAACCGACGTCTCCCCAGCACATTTCTTCAACGGAAATGATCGTGGAGAGATTTGTTCCCAGTTTTTGAGGATCCGGCGTTTCTGTTTTTGTTTCGTCCTCCGTTTTTTTCTTTTTTGGGCGGCTCATGAGTTTAATCGAACGGAAGATATCCAACTCCTTGGGGTAAGCGTGCTCGTTTTCATCATAGTGCCGGGAGATGGGACGAAGCATGCTTTGAGCCATGCCGTGGACTCCGTTTTTGACATCCTTCATCTTCTGCGTTGTTTCAAGATTAATCATCTTTTTTCCTCCTATACCGTGGCCATGCCTTCAAGAATGGAAATGCCCCTGCCGTTTCGATAGTATCGCTCGACGGGGTTTTCTCTGATGTAACCATGTCCGCCCAGAATCTGCACACCATAATCGGTAATTTTCATTGTCATTTCACCGGTATACAATTTTGCCAGATAAGCTTCGCGCTTGGCGTCTCTGCCTGCCTCCAAAGCGGAGGCCGCCTTCCAGGTCATCAGTCTCATGGCATCCACCTCATAGGCCATTTCGGCAATCATGAACGCGATAGACTGACGATAGGCAATCGGCTCGCCAAACTGCACCCGCTCTTTTGCATAGTCCCGAGCATACTCAAACGACGCACGAGAAACCCCCGTGCCCAGAGCGGACATGGCAATCCTTGTTTTCTGCAGAAATTTTGCATAGTCACATCCAT
>CAYOPU010000249.1:1398-2823 GCA_964405915.1 uncultured Smithella sp.
GGTTCGTTGATGGCCACGGTACAGGCTTTATAAGCGGAAGAGCAGTAAGGAGGCAGGTATTTCTTTTTTTGTTCCTCCGTGCCCATCTCCAGAACCGTATAAATAAAAGCAGCGGGAAGACAGGCGGCCAAAGCCAGCGCCATGTCGCCAGCGGCAAGTTCTTCCAGAACAATCGTGTTCAGAATCGGAGAATATTCCATGCCGTATCCGCCATAGGCTTCCGGAACGCTGGAAACCACCGTTCCCAATTCCCATACTTGATTTAATAATTCCAATGGAATGGCTCTTTGTTCGTCCATTTCATGAGCAGGATTCCCCACAACTCTGCCCTTCATCAGTCTTGCCAGAGTCTCCTTCATGCTGCTTTGTTCTTCAGACATCCTGAAACTGAATGCTCGTTCATCCATCATGATTTTCTCCTCACCTACATCAGCGTTTGCAGTCTCATTAAAAACCCCAAGTCTCCGGAAAATTTCAATCTTCCGTTCATAAAAAGCGTTTGCCCGGAAACTTCCCTGTTTTGCAGAGCAATCCAATCCTTCAGTTCCAGACAGATATCCACGCAGGGTTTTGATTCTCCGTTAAAAACCATGGCCATGGGGATGTCTTTACCATCTTGTGTCAGGGATAAATTCAGGGCGCCCTTGGTATCCATCAGGTTTTTCAGCTTTACAGGATCGGATATTTCCACCGGATCGATAAAGCGGTCAAACAATCCTTGATATTTTCCGTTTAAGGCATCCAGAAATACCTGATCAGACAGAGCCAGCGCAAGCAGAGGTTTCTCCGCATCACCCTTGATCACTTCCACACTCTTTCCGTCCTTGATCTTCAGGCAATAAGCGGAATCACTGACCTTGAACTGAAGATGGATCTCTTTGCCGACGAGCGATGAAACATTCGCGCCGGAGACAGCCTCGTTGAATTGTGCGGGAACACAGTTAACAAAAAAATCCTCTACGCTTGCGCCGCTTTGAACAGTAAACTTCGCCATCCTTCCCTTACCTCCAAGTGAATTTTGTTACATAATAGTTTGTTGATTGTTTTACCGGTTGGTAAATACATGAAACAAACCCTTCTGTCAAATCTTTTTCGGCATACTGAATATTTATTTTTTTATTGCGCACATAATTGATATTATATTGAGATAAAAACATATTATGCAAAAACAATTTCAAGGAGGGCGAAGATCCTCATAGAATTCAAATCCTGTTTCTGAGGAATAATGTTCTTTACCATTCGGTATAATTATGCTATGTCTGCATGTATGAGCAAGCTGGAAACAAAAAAAACATCCTCCTGTGCCGTATCGAAAAAGCAGCCTGCACGAAAACCGGCTAAGAGTCGCCATACGGAAAATGAGGGAAGCGCGCGCGACAAAATCCTGCAAGCGGCACGGAATGTGTTTACCGTTTATTCCTTCAA
>CAYOPU010000250.1:0-2792 GCA_964405915.1 uncultured Smithella sp.
TTATCTGGGTTATTGCCATCATTATGGCGGCAATTCTGACCAGCGCGGCAACGTCATTGATGAGCCGCGTGTCGTTTGATAATCCCGCGCAAATGAATGAGGTGCGCAAATGAATGATATTATTAAGATCACCTACCAATGGTCAATCGATACCCTGCAGATGCAATGCGCATATTGGCGAGCAATAGCCAGTAATGACGCGGAAATCACAGCGCTTCGGCGTTGCCATAATAATAACGTAATCCGACTTGATAAGATTGAAAAAGCATTGAGGAAAGGGGGCATACATTGAGCCGGAGAATTGAAGATTTGACGCCTGATATGCAGGCCAAGGTGAACGAATGGCGGCGGCAAATGGACGAAGCTGGCATTGATTACATTATCACCTGCACACGCCGAATACAGGCTGAACAAAATGCTCTATACGCCAAAGCCCGAACCGAACCGGGTCCGAAAGTCACATGGACGCTGAACAGCCGCCATCTTCAGGGGACAGCGTTTGACTTTGTCATCATAGACAATGGTCAGCCAGACTGGAAAATGAAAAACGCCTATGCGTGGAATAAAGCCGTGTCCATCGGCAGGGAGCTAGGGCTGAAACAAGTTGTTGGAAAAAACGGGAAACCAAAAGAATTTGGGCATTTAGAGATGTGAGGAAAGCCAACATAAAAAAAGGAGGGAGTAAAATGAAAAACTGGAAAACCACAGTATCAGGATTGTTAAGCGCGATGGGTATGCTATTCCCTGTCGTGGGCCTTCCGGCCGACTTAGGAAACGCAGTCAGCGTTATCGGACTGTTTCTGATTGGATTATTTGCCAAACTTTTCTTCTACAGTTGTTTGCCAGGTCGTCTTCGTAAGTTGTTGTAATAATTCAATTGCTCTTTGAAAAATCTAAAATTTCTCATAAGTGTGGTGCCACAGAATATGGTGATACATCTTGACATCCTGTGGTTATTTTCCTAATTTTGAGGTGACTAAATTAGGAGGCGCCACATGTTTGCGAGAGTCAAGACATCCGGTCAGTACCAATATCTCCAGATCGTCCAGAATCGCCGGGAAGGGACAAAGACCATTCAAAGGGTCGTCGCCACGATTGGCCGAATGGATCAGATCCAAAAGAAGGGCGAGATTGAGAGCCTTGTACGTTCCCTTTCCCGGTTTTCCGAGAAAGTTTTACTGGTCCTCTCCGGGAAGAGTGACGTCCGGGCGGATGCCAAGAAGATCGGTCCGGCCCTGATTTGTGAGCGACTCTGGAACAAACTTGAGATCGGCAAAATCATCCGCCGCCTTCTGGGAGAGAGGAAGTTCGAATTCGACGTGGAGCGGGCGATATTTTTGACGGTTTTGCATCGGCTCTTCGTTTCCGGATCTGACCGGTCATGTGATCGGTGGCATCGTGATTACGTGATCAATGGGATCGATGGCCTTTCGCTGCATCATCTCTATCGGGCGATGGCCTTTCTGGGAGAAGAGTTGGAAGATCAAAAGGACTGCACACCCTTCGCGCCACGCTGTATAAAGGATCTGATCGAGGAGGATATGTTTCTTGAGCGCCGGGATCTTTTTTCCAGTTTGGATTGCGTTTTCTTCGATACGACCTCTATTTACTTTGAGGGAGAGGGAGGCGAGACCATCGGGGAATTGGGCCACACCAAAGATAACCGTCCCGACCTTCATCAGATGGTGGTGGGGGTCATCCTGGATGAACATGGCCAACCGGTCTGTTCTGAAATGTGGCCGGGGAATACAACCGACGTTAAGACGCTTGTTCCGGTTATTAAGAGATTGCGGAGCCGGTTTGCGATCGGTCGAATCTGCATCGTTTCGGATCGGGGAATGATCAGTGCCGAAACGATGGCTTACCTGGAAGAAGAACAGATTTCTTACATCTTGGGCGCCCGAATGAGGAGGAGCAAAGAAGTGAAGGAGGAGGTCCTCTCCCGTGCCGGTCGTTACCGTGAGGTTCATCCTGAGGGTTCATCCGCCAAAAATCCTTCCCCTCTGAAAGTCAAGGAGGTGATTGTGGATAAAAAACGCTACATCGTCTGCCTCAATGAAAAGCAGGCCCGGAAGGATGCGGCAGATCGGCAGGCGATCCTCGATTCTCTGCTGGAAAAGCTCAAAAGCAATCCGAAGTCTCTCGTGGGGAACAAGGGCTACCGGAAGTACCTGAAGCTTGATCGGGACACCGTCGCCGTCAATCAGGAGAAAATAGAGGAGGAGGCGCGTTACGATGGAAAGTGGGTTCTCAAGACGAACACCGCGCTGACGGCTGAGCAGGCAGCCCTGAAGTACAAGGAGCTTTGGCAGGTGGAACAGGTTTTTCGGGACATGAAATCTGTTCTGGACACCAGGCCCATCTTCCATAAGCGTGATGAAACCATCCGTGGCCATGTCTTCTGCAGCTTTCTTGCCTTGGTGATCCGGAAAGAGTTGGATCGCAGGTTGGAGACTGCAGGCCACTGTTTTGAGTGGGCCGACATCAAGCAGGATCTCAAGGCTCTGCAGGAGATTACGATTGCAGACAGGGGCAAGACGCTTGCCATCCGTAGCGAATGCCACGGAACCTGTGGCAAGGTTTTCCAAGCGGTAGGCGTGGCCGTCCCGCCGACGATCCGGGAGGTGGCGTGACGCAATCCATGTTGTCAAAGAGCAATCTGTGGTGCCAAGAACTTTTTCAAGGCAGACATCTATCTGAAATAGCAGAACTATTTTTTAGCAACTGTAGAAGATGAGCCAAAGACAGCAATGTCACCGGCGGTCAAATCCAACAGTAGTATTTCCGGCACA
>CAYOPU010000251.1:0-2775 GCA_964405915.1 uncultured Smithella sp.
CGGAATTGACCACGCCGATGAGCGGCCGGGCAATTTCTTCATCGGTATAGCCCATTGCTTTCAAGAGCGAGCGGTGCGGTGCCCGCTCCAATCCTTTTTTCATCAAATCGCTTCTCATCATTTTTCTCCTTGATGGTTGCTATTTCTTTCGTTTTTCCGGTCTCAACGCTCTGACCGCCGCACCCGCCTGCCACATCTCCGACTCGCGCATTTCTTTAAGTTCGGCATTGAGCTTTTCCTTGTAATCCGGAGCGCTGTTGACGCGCAACACCACTTCGGTCTCCTTCCCGGTTTTAACGGAATTATAAAGGTCGGCGAAGACCGGTTCCACCGCCTTGCGGAATTTATGCCGCCAGTCCAGAGCGCCGCGCTGCGCGGTGGCCGAGCAGTTGGCGTACATCCAGTCCATGCCGTTTTCGCCGACCAGACGGATCAGGCTCTGTGTAAGCTCTTCCACGGTTTCGTTGAAAGCTTCACTGGGAGTGTGGCCGTGTTTGCGGAGTTCGGCGTATTGCGCTTCCATCATGCCCGCCAGCGCGCCCATCAGCACGCCCCGTTCGCCGGTGAGATCGCTGTAAACTTCCATTTGGAACGTCGTCGGGAAAAGGAAGCCCGAGCCGATGGCGATGCCCAGAGCAAGCGTTCGTTCCATGGCGCGGCCCGTGGCGTCCTGATGCACGGCAAAACTGGAGTTGATGCCGCTGCCGTCAACAAAATTGCGGCGGACGCTGGTGCCCGATCCTTTGGGCGCCACCATGATCACATCGACAAAGTCCGGAGGAATAACGCCGGTCTGCTCTTTATAAACAATGGAAAACCCGTGCGAGAAGTAGAGCGCGTCGCCTTTTTTCAGGTGCGTTTTCACTTTCGGCCAGAGAATCATCTGCGCCGCGTCGGAAACCAGATACTGAATAATGGTTGCTTTCTCGACCGCTTCTTCGATTGGAAAAAGCGTCTGACCTGGAACCCAGCCGTCGGCAATGGCTTTGTCCCAATACAATTTGTCTTCCGGGGACTGCCCGATGATCACGTTGACGCCGTTGTCTTTCATATTGAACGCCTGCGCGGGGCCCTGAACGCCGTATCCCAGCACGGCGATGACTTCCTTTTTAAGGACTTCCTGCGCTTTCTGAACTGTAAACTCCTCCGCCGTCACCACATCTTCCATCGTACCGCCAAAATTGATTTTTGCCATAAAACCTCCTATTTCTCTCAGTTATTGTTATCTGTAAATTTTAATCTTCCAGTTTCAGGGCGATCAGGCCTGTTCGCGTGATATCGGTAATACCGAGAGGCTCCAGGCGCGCCATGGAGAAGTCTATTTGCGTTTTATCCCCTGTAATTTCGATGATCACGTAAGCATCGCCGGAGACGATGACTTTCCATTTATTCATGTCAATAACCTTTTTTACGGTTTCCGTATTCTGGGCTGTCAGGTTCAGCCGGACCATCAGCATTTCGCGATGGACGGATTCGACATTGGTCAGGTCATCGACGGAAATCACGTCAACCAATCTTTGCAGTTCATTGATAATCCGTGTTATCGTCGCCTGAGTTCCCGCTGTGGTCATGACAATTTTGGATATTTCATTTTGTGTGGTGGTGTTCACGCAAAGGCTGTCGATGTTATACCCTTTGCCGCCTAACGCTCCGGCAATTCTGGCCAGAACATCAGGTTTATTGTGCACCAGAATTGAAATAATATGGTTTTTTTTCTCCATTTTCTTTTTAACCTCATCCTTATGAATTATTTGACGGCCTCGTCAAATTAGTTGATCATTTCCCGCGTTCCCAGCGCCATCTGGCTGATGGACTCGCCCGGATGCACCATGGGATAGACACATTCCTCCCGCGATACGCGGAAATCCATCAGAACAGGCCTGTTGACGGCAAGACCTTCTTTCAGGACCGATTCGACTTCCGCGGGTTTTGTTGCCCGCAGTCCGACCACTCCGTAAGCTTCAGCCAGCTTCACAAAGTCCGGCGCATAGGTCATGTCAGTGTGTGAATAGCGCTTCTCGTAAAACAGCTCCTGCCACTGTCGGGGCATGCCTAAAAATTCGTTGTTTAACAAAACCACTTTCACGGCAATGTTATACTGAGCCGCGGTGGCCAGTTCCTGAATATTCATCTGGATGCTGCCGTCGCCGGCGATATCCACCACCTGCCGATCGGGGAAAGCGCATTTGACGCCGATCGCGGCGGGAAGGCCAAACCCCATCGTTCCCAGACCTCCGGATGAAATAAAAGAGTTGGGACGGTCGAATTTAAAGAACTGGGCCGTCCACATCTGATGCTGGCCGACTTCCGTTGTGACCAGGATATTGCCTTGTGTGAGACGATAAAGTGTTTCGATCACATATTGCGGCTTGATGATGTCGCCGTTTTGGCAGTAAGTCAGAGGAACTTTTTCCCGCCATTCGGCAATTTCGTTCTGCCATAAACGTCGCGAAGCCGTGTCTGGCGCGTAATGATGGTCTTCCAGAAAGCCCCGTAAGTCCTTGAGCGTGGTTTTGGTATCGCCGATAATCGGCAGATCCACGGTGACATTCTTGTTGATGGATGACGGATCAATATCGATATGCACAATCTTCGCATTGGCGGCAAAAGTCTCGATGGAGCCGGTGACGCGGTCATCAAAACGCACGCCGACCGCCAGCAGAAAATCACAGTGGCTGACGGCCATATTCGCATAATACGTTCCGTGCATTCCCAGCATTCCCAGCCACAGGGGATCGCTGCCCGGAAACGATCCGAGGCCCATCAGGGTGCCGG
>CAYOPU010000252.1:0-2761 GCA_964405915.1 uncultured Smithella sp.
TCGACCTCCGGGGCCACAACCCGGCACTCTAACCAGCTGAGCTACACCCACCATTCTTCGCTTTGGTGCGCCTGGAGGGATTCGAACTCTCGGCCCACGGATTAGAAGTCCGTTGCTCTATCCAGCTGAGCTACAGGCGCATTATTAATCCTGCACCAAAAAAGAAATAGCCTAATATCCCCTCTTCATTTTTTTGTCAAGGTCTAATGCGGGATCTTTTCATCTCACCTGACATACCCGGCTATCCCATCGTAACGGTATCCCCTCTTCGCGACGGTTGACTTTGTCGAATAATAATGTCTGCCGGTTGACGGATTGAACCAACGATATAATTCCCGGGTGTTGGTCATCCGGGATGTCGCGATATTGCCAATGATCCCTTCGTAAACATAACCTCCCAGCTTTTTTCCGCCGCCGGTTGGGTCATAATGATAAAAATGATCTCTTTTAACGGGATGATACCAGCGATAAAAACTTTTCGTTCCGGGAGTTTGGGCCGCAAAAAGCCGAAAGGCGATGCCCTCTTTTACATAGCCATTTTGAATTAATCTTTGTGACTCGGCATGGGGATCTACTGTAAACAAGTAGTCAACTTCTTTTGAGTATAAATAAACATCAATGATTTTATGTCCGGAATCGGGAATCACATCCACAAAGATTTCTGCGGTTTCTTCTCCGGCATTTGATTTAAATACGATTTGATCACCGTAATAGCCGGGAGCCAGATTGGATGTGTCTACCTTAACATTGATGTATTCCGTTTCAGTCATAGTCGTGCCGGAATTGGGAAAAACAGAAATCCAGTTCCGGGGGCCATGCATAATTTCCGTGCCGAATATTTTGACACCCTCCATTTCCAGACTGCCTTCTCTGATCACTATTGTCACAACATGCGGCCCCTCTGACAGCCCTTCGGCAATCCGTATTTCTTTCTTTTCCCATTCACCGGATAATTTGTCCGGCAGGTTCAGCAGGTTTTCATCAAGATAAACGGAGCAATTGCCGTTTTCCGTATGGGATTGCAGAAAAGCACTGATCCCCGTTCCATGAAAACGGAATTTTAATGAGCTTGCCCCGCTTTTGGTGATAGGGTATCCGTTTTTTTCCGTCCATTTCCCTATTAATTCCAGGTTATCTTTCAGATGCTCGGGAATGGCATATTTACCCGGTTCCGTCACTTCATCATGACGAAAAGAGAAATATCTTTTTTTTTCTAAATCTCCCGGAAATTCAGCGGATGTTTCTTTTCGGGGGACCACTGACCATTTTAACGTTTCCCTGCCTTTATTCGTCAGCTCAATTCTTTTTGAGATGATTTTACCGGGCAGCTGCATGCCCAAATCCAAACGCTGCGGATTTAAATTGATGGACGGAATCCCCCGCACCGCGTAAATTTGGAAATTCACAAAAATGTTTCTTTGGCCTCCGATGGACATCAGCCGGATAGCCGTTCGATACGCGCCGGCTTTCAAAAACTTATGGCAAATAAGTTCTTTATCCCCGGTCGCCAGTTTCATGCTGGTCCGATAGGCGGGAATTCTTGTTTTATCGCTTAAAAGATTTTCAATGTTTTCCGCGACGGTCAGATCCAGACGCAGACTATCTGGTTCACCGGATACAGAACCGTGAAGTGTTTTAACGGAATCCCCCTCCCAGCCTTCCGGACAGGATGCCGACCAGGATATCATGCCCGGAATAATGTTCTTTAAACTAAACACTGCAGAAGCGGTTTCATCCGGCTTCACAGTTCCCAGATCAATTTCCCTGGGAGTAACCGTAAGAACGGGGTGCGGATCCGTATTGACATTTGTCGAATTGGCCGCGGCCACCGAAGGCGGAATATCCGTTTGATAATTCGTGCCAAAAAGCACATCGGCGCTGAACAATAAAAAACCTGCCGCTACAATAATTGAAACAAAATAAAGAAATTTTTTAAACATGGCCCCCTCTTTATCTCTGCTGCGCTTCATTAGCTTAAAGATGAATTTTACGCAATAATTTTAAAATACTTGACAGAAAGGACGCAGAAGAGGTAGTTTCCGGCACACGGTAATTCCCACACATTCTCTAAGAAACAGGAACCCAAACAGGTATCCTGATATATTTACGACTCTATGAATGATGAAAATTTAAAATACTGGATAGCCTTAAAATCCATTGACGGAATCGGCAATGCATCGTTTCAACCGCTTTTAGAGCATTTCGGTTCTCCCTGTGCCGTTTTTTCGGCTACGGTACACGATCTGACCGCAATTCCCGGAATCAATAAAAAAAGCGCGGTGGCGATTGCTTCATTTAAGAGTTGGAACATTATTCTCCAGCAAATGGAAGAGCTGAACAAAACCGGCATAAAAATAGTCACTTATCTTGATGAGGACTACCCGCCTCATCTTCTCAACATTTATGACCGTCCCGCCTTTCTCTATGTTCTGGGACAATTGGAAAAAGAGGATATTCCCATCGCCATTGTCGGTTCCCGTCACGCCAGCACCTATGGCAAATATACGACGGAAAGACTCAGCCGGGAGCTTGCTCTGAAAGGTATCACGATTGTCAGTGGCATGGCACGGGGAATTGATTCCTGCGCGCACCGCGGCGCTTTGGCCGCACAGGGACGCACGATTGCCGTCCTGGGAAGCGGTCTGGATGTGATTTATCCGCCGGAAAACAAAAAGATATTTAACGACATTTTACAAAACGGCGCCGTGATCTCGGAATATCCACCGGGAACAGAGCCACTTTCGTATCATTTCCCGGCGCG
>CAYOPU010000253.1:0-2725 GCA_964405915.1 uncultured Smithella sp.
CGCGCGACAAAATCCTGCAAGCGGCACGGAATGTGTTTACCGTTTATTCCTTCAAGGAGGCAGGCACCCGCATGATCGCTCAAAAGGCAGGCGTGGAACATCCCCTGATCCATTATTATTTCGGATCCAAGGAAAACCTTTTTTACCAAATGGCCGAGATGATTTATAACGAGACCCTTCCCGTGCAGAAATCCTGGTATGACGGCCTGGAAGGAATGCCGCTTCAGCAAGGATTTTCCCTTTACATTGACCGGATGCTGGAATACTACATGGCCAAACCCGATGCTTTGCGCATAGCGGCCCTGAATATGGTGAACATCGGAAATATTGAAGAAATACCGGGCTACCGCTTTATCATTTTGAGTATGGCTGCCATGCGGCGCGTCATGGAAGAGAAACTGAACTTGCGCGGGTCTGTCCGGGAAATTGAGATGTTTATCTACTGTTTTTACAGTCTGATGATCTCGCTTATCGGCGCCAGATCATGTCAGGCACAGATTTTGAGTATGAATCCCCTGGAGGAAGCCTACCGTCTTTGGGTAAAAGACGCGGCGATGACGCTATTTTTCCCCTGGTTCAAAAAGATTCTGCTGCAACAGTAATGAAGATGGTCTGGTATCTGAAAAGAACTTCTCAAATCGAATTTTTCTTCAGTCCTCAAAGCAGCATCAAGACCGAAAGCTCTGCGTCACCATCATTTTGGTTCGCTCGATCACTTTTTCATAATACAAGGCATTGCGTTGGACGTAATAATAAATGTCGGTATGGGAAAATTTTTCGCCACCTTCCTTAATAAATTCATTGAAAGAAACCGCCGAACGGAAACGTCGAACAAAAAGCTCTCCCCAATGATTTTTGTAAACCACGCCGAAGTCATCCGCATCGTTATTTTGACTGCGCCCTTCAAAATTCACCACCAAAAGCATTTTGGTAAATTTTTCCGGTTCTGTAAAATAGTTAAAATCAATATCTGAAACATCATGAACACCGAAAATGTCCCGAATCCTGCCGGCCAGGCTGTTGATTTCCTGTAAAGTGATGGAGGTCGGATTGGGCGTCATTTTCAAAAGTCCGGTCTGATACAGGCCGTTCCAAACCAGGCTGGCGATACAATAAACAATATCCGGATGCGCAATCATAGAAGGTGATTCCGGCATGGATACGGTCCATTCCTTTTGCCTGGCTACGGCAAAGGTAGCGGGAACAATTTGCAGTGCTCGTCCCGGACTTGGAAATACCTTGATTTTACAAGGCTTTTGTTCAAAACAGACCGATAGTTTCCGTCCGATCACATTCATATCCCGCTTGCTGATGCTGCTTTTTGAACCCTGTTCCATCGCAGAAACTCTCTGGTAAATGTTCGCCAAGAGTTCAAATATGGCCTGCCCGAAGCGAATTTGTTCCTGAAGCGGCCATTCGCCGAAGGTATTGAGGTGATCAATTTCCGGACGGGGAATCGGATAACGGCGGAAAATATCCTTGGCAATGATTTCTTTCATGCTCATTTTCCGTTGCAGTTTGAATTCGTAGCGCAAATAAAAGCATTGCTTGATGAAAGCGAAAGTTTCGCCGCCCGCTGCCTGATGGTGCCCCAAAATGGCTTGCATGGTAAAGGTACTGGGATCGATAAACTGTGGATCCTGCTCACGATTCAGAATGGCACTGCGAAACTGATGGCATAAAAGCTCGTGTTTTGGCGAGGTCAGCAGCATCTCTAAAAGAAGCATTTTGATAATGGATTTCAGGGGATGGGTCAGGGCCTTGTTGAACAGCCACAGCGCCGCGCCGAAATATTCCTCGCGCTCCACGGAGTCCAGCGCTCCAAGATCCAAACAATCCGAATCATGAAAATCACCTCGGACATACCGCTTTAAAAATTCGGCGTAATCAACATCCTTGTTTCGATCGTAACATAACCACCAAAGAGGGATCTTACCGGCAATCAGGATCATGGTGCGGTAAAACTCTTCTTTCAGTGTGTTTTTCTGGGTGCTGCCGGCGCTTTCCCGATCCACTGCGCCAAAATTGGATGCCCGAACGTCGGTCAGGTCACAGATGAAAAAATATGCGGGAATTTTTACATGAATATCCAACCAATCCTTAATCAGATTGATTTTCTGAATCAGTTGCTCCAGCCGGTTTTCTGATAATTCTCTCTTGTCAATGCAGATCCAGATGTCGCAATCCGATCCGGATGTCTGACTGATTGTGCCGATGCTGCCGATGGTATAAAGACCATGAATGGTCGGCGCCGACGGTGTTGTCGTCTCCAGTGACAAAGGCCTTTTGATTTTCAGGAGATTGCGGAAAACGCTTTCCCTTTTCAGAATTTTTCCATCCCGGGCAAGGCCGAAAACCGAAAAAGGGACTTCAAGGTCTTCAACATATCCGGGAACTTCCGGATCGTTGAGATTGAGCATCCAAGGCAGCATATAAAGAAGAATTTCACTGTCCTGCGGTGCCAGATCCGACAAAATCTGTTTCCGAAAATTATTGTAGGCTAAATAAGCATTTTTATTTTGCTCAAAGATATGAATATCCATACAGGTCCGATAATACGGCATGGCAGAAATGTCAACTCCGGAAGTTGCCAGTCATGTCAAAGTCCATAATTCAGGAATTGGCATGGAAAGAAGATTTCTAAATGTTTCAAACATTAAGGATTATGGCTGAAAAATTCAAGAAACAGTCTAGCAATGGCGGGAATTCGGGGGACATTGCCCTT
>CAYOPU010000254.1:0-2724 GCA_964405915.1 uncultured Smithella sp.
AAAGGCCGTGGCGGAGGTGGCGGTGTTTCTGCTTCCCATTCTGGAAAGCGCCAGACTCAGGGGCTTGTTTGATAAGAGATGGGAACCCGGGGAAGGATGGAGGTCTGTAGATGAAAATAGCTGATCTGGATATCCTTCTTCAGGAAGGCGAAGGGGTTATGCTGGAATACAAGGAGAGCGTTTCCTCTTCCTTTGCCCGCGAACTGGTGGGCTTTGCCAATACCCCGATCTTCTCTCCCAATCCGGAGGTACGGGCACAGGCAGGCGCCAAAGAGGGACCAAGCACCGCACAAGTCGGTAGCAAGAAAGGACCAAATCAGGCTCATGACGAAGCCCATGATGGATCGGAGCCAGCGGTACTTGTACCGCACATGTACGGTACAAGTACCGCACATGTTGCACTCCTCAAAGCGGCTATGGAACCTCAAACACGGGATGCTTTACAACTGGTTGCTGCTATTCGACATCGGCAACACTTTTATCTGGAGTATTTAAGACCGCTTTTGGAAGCTGGGCTTCTGGAACGGACCATCCCAGATAAACCCCGCAGCCCGAGACAACGGTACCACACCACCGTCGCAGGTCGCACAGTTCTTGCGAACGCTGAAAAGGAGACGCCGGCATGACCCCAAAAGGCTACACGGAGGACGCCCTCGTGGAACAACCGGCCATCGCCTTACTGGCGGAGCTGGGCTGGGAAACTTTCAACGCCTACAGTGAATTCGATAATGGTGCGAGTCCTCTTGGCCGGGAAACCAAGGCTGAGGTGGTCCTGAAATCCCGCCTGCGTGATGTACTGCTGCGGATCAACCCGGATGTATCCGTCGAGTCTATCCATCAGGCCATTGAAGACCTGACACGCGACCGCTCGCGCATGAGCGCCGTGGCTGCGAACCGGGAAATCTATCATTTACTTAAAAACGGAGTACGCATTCCAGTGCCCGATCCGGAGGGCGACGGCGAAACGGTAGAAGTGGTAAGAGTGATTGACTGGGACGAACCAGCGAATAACGACTTTCTGCTCTGCTCGCAGTTCTGGATAACAGGCGAGATGCACACCCGCCGCGCCGATCTGATTGGCTTCGTCAATGGACTACCTCTGCTGTTCATCGAGCTGAAAGCAGCCCACCGTCGATTGGAAACCGCTTTCACCGGCAATCTGCGCGATTATAAAGACACCGTGCCGCATCTTTTCTGGCCCAACGCCCTGATCATCCTTTCCAATGGAAGCCAGAGTCGGGTGGGCAGCATAACGGCGGGATGGGAGCACTTCGCTGAATGGAAAAAGATAGGCAGTGAGGATGAAAAAGGACGAGTGTCACTGGAGACCATGCTGCGAGGCATTTGCGAGCCGGTGCGTCTGTTGGACCTGGTGGAAAACTTCGCCCTGTTTCAGGAAGTCCCCGGTGGTTTGATAAAGCTAACAGCTAAAAATCATCAGTACCTGGGCGTCAATAACGCGCTCACGGCCCTGGCTGACATTCGGCAAAGAGACGGCAAACTGGGCGTCTTCTGGCATACCCAGGGCAGCGGTAAGAGCGTTTCCATGATTTTCTTTGCGCAGAAGGTGATGCGCAAGGTGCCGGGCAACTGGACCTTTGTGATAGTTACCGACCGGCAGGAACTTGATGGACAGATATATAAGAACTTCGCCTCGGCAGGCATTGTGACCGAAGGACGCGCCCAAGCCCAAAGCAGTCAACACCTGCGGCAACTGCTCACCGAGGATCACCGCTACATATTTACCTTGATCCATAAGTTCCGGATACCGGATGAGGTCTCCACCCGGAGTGACATCATCGTCATTACCGATGAAGCGCACCGCAGCCAATACGATACGCTGGCGCTGAATATGCGCACGGCCCTTCCCAACGCCTCTTTCTTAGCCTTTACCGGCACTCCCCTGATTGTGGGCGAGGAAAAAACACGGCAGGTGTTTGGTGATTACATCAGCGTTTATGATTTCCAGCAATCGGTGGACGACGGCTCGACGGTGCGGCTGTATTATGAGAATCGAATCCCGGAACTGCAACTGATCAACGAGAATCTGAATGAGGACATGGAACGGTTGCTGGAAGAAGTGGAACTGGACGAGACACAGGAGAAGAAACTGGAGCGGGAGTTTGCTCGCGAATACCACCTGATTACTCGCGAGGATCGTCTGGAGGCAGTGGCGAAAGACCTGGTGGCGCACTTTACCGGGCGCGGTTTTCAGGGAAAGGCCATGATGATCTGTATCGACAAGGCCACGGCGGTTCGTATGTATGACAAGGTAAAGAAGTACTGGGGAAAGAAGATCATTGCCTTGCAGGAAGAGAAAGATGCGGCGTTGGAAGAAAACAAATCGGAGATGGAAGAAAGCATCGCCCGGATGAAAGAAACCGATATGGCTGTGGTCGTCTCACAGGGGCAGAACGAAATTGCCGAAATGAAAGAGAAGGGACTCGATATACGCCCGCATCGAAGGCGGATGGTCGAGGAAGATTTGGAAACGAAATTCAAGAATCCGGCCGATCCTTTCCGTCTGGTGTTTGTCTGCGCGATGTGGATGACTGGTTTCGATGTGCCAAGTTGCTCAACCCTGTACCTCGACAAACCGATGCGCAATCATACGCTGATGCAAACCATTGCCCGCTGCAACCGCGTTTATCCAGGCAAGGTGAGCGGCATGATCGTGGATTATGCCGGGGTATTCCGTAATCTGGAGAAGGCGCTGGCTATTTA
>CAYOPU010000255.1:0-2714 GCA_964405915.1 uncultured Smithella sp.
AGCCCAGGCGAACCAGATAATTCACAAGCGCTTCCGGCAGATAGCCCATCTCTTTATAAGCCATAACAGAAGTGGCGCCGTGGCGTTTGCTCAAACGGGCCTTGTCGGATCCCAGGATCATCGGGACGTGGGCAAATTTTGGCACCTCAAAACCCAGCGCCTGGTACATCAAAATCTGACGGGGCGTATTGTTGACGTGGTCGTCACCGCGAATAACGTGCGTGATGTTCATGAGCGCGTCATCGATGACAACGGCAAAATTGTACGTTGGATATCCGTCGCCGCGTTCAATGATTAAATCGTCCAACTCATCGTTATTAAAACTGATAATTCCTTTAATCAGGTCTTCCACCATCGTGACGCCGGTATCCGTCCCGCGAAAACGCACAACACTCCCTGTTGATTTCTTTAAGTTTTTATCCCGACAGGCACCGTCGTATTTGGGTTTTTTACCGGCAGCCAGAGCCGTTTTTCTTTTGTTTTCGAGCTCTTCTGGTGTGCAGGTGCAGACGTAGGCCTTGCCTTCATGGAGCAGTTTTTGCACCATGTCGCGGTGCAAATCGACACGTTGCGCCTGAAAATGCGGGCCTTCATCCCAATTCAGGCCCATCCAGATCATGGCATCCAGAATGGCTTTCGTGGATTCATCCGTGGAGCGCTGCTGATCGGTGTCTTCAATTCTTAAGACAAATTCTCCGCTGTTATGGCGTGAGAAAAGCCAGTTAAAAAGAGCGGTTCGGGCTCCCCCGATGTGTAAATAGCCGGTCGGTGACGGGGCAAAACGTGTGCGTATTTTGGTGATCATATTGTTTCCCTTGATTTTTGGATTGTTATAGGGTTGCCGCTTATCATTTGTCAAGTGCCTTTTGCTTTTCAAGCAGCAAATTATGCTTGACAACACAGTCATTTTATCATTTAGTCACCGGCTTGATGCGGTTAGCTTAATTTTTTTAAACAAGGCAGCAAAGGTTCCATGTCCGATTCTTTGAAAATTAATCAGACAATTCTTCCGGCGGAAGGATTGCGGTTGACTTTTGCCGAGGGCGCCGCCTGGTTCAAAGAATGTTTTTCTGAAGACGAACTGCCCGGGTTTTCGCTGGTCAAGGCGGAAGTTAACTGTCTGATCACCAAATCGGGTGACACCGTTTACATCCGGGGGGAGCTGGCGGCGCAAATCAGTCAGGCATGCGACCGTTGTCTTGAAACAGCGACGGTTCCCATCAGCGGTGATTTTTCCTATACCCTTATTCCGGAAAAGGCGGAAACCGCTGAAGAGCTGGAACTTTCCGCAGAAGAGTTGGAAAAGGTCTATTATCAAGGTGATTTTATAGATTTAGCGCCTATTATCTGTGAGCAGATTATCCTGCAGGCACCGATGAAAATTCTTTGCGCCGATGATTGCAAGGGCCTGTGCCCGCATTGCGGCGCCAATTTGAATACAGCTTCATGCAACTGCCGTTTAGATGTCGTCGATGATCGCCTGGCAGTGCTGAAAAACTTTAGAGTAAAAAATTAATTAAAAAAGAGGATGATTGACCATGCCAAATCCAGTAAAAAGACATTCCAAAACAAGACGTAATACCCGAAGGGCGCACGACTTTTTAAAACAGCCTGCCATGTCGGTCTGTCCGCAATGCAATGAACCGAAAATGCCTCATCGCGTTTGCCCCACCTGCGGCACCTATAAAGGCAGAGAAGTGATTGCGGCGGAAAAGATTTCCTAAAGCAGCGTCGCCGTTTTCAGACAAATGCCGACGGCCTTTGTGATGGTTGATTGTTTCCGCGGCACTCAGCGTGGCCCTCGTCATAACTATTTAGTCTCATTTTGGACTGGAGGAGAAAATTCATGTCATTAGAAGAAAAAGTCATTAAACTTGTCATCGAGCAGCTGGATGTGACCCCGGAGCAATGCAAGCTGGAAGCATCATTTATCGATGATCTCGGCGCTGATTCTCTGGATTTGGTTGAGCTGGTCATGGAGATGGAAGAAGTGTTTGGCGTAGAAATTGCCGACGAAGAGTTGGAAAAAATCAGAACCATCCAGGACGTCGTCGATTTTCTTCGGCAAAAAGGCGCTAATTAATTGATTTCAGTACAGGATTATTGACCATGAAAAGGCGTGTCGTTGTAACTGGCCTCGGTGCCCTGACTCCCCTTGGTAACTCCGTTTCAGAATCATGGGCGAATGCTGTTGCGGGAAAATCCGGAATCGGTCTCATCACCCGGTTTGACGCTTCCGCTTTCAGTTCCCGAATCGCAGGCGAAATTAAAAACTTTGATCCTTTAAAGTATGTTGATAAGAAAGAAGTCCGGCGCTACGATAACTTTGCCATTTATGCGATAGCCGCAGCCCAGATGGCCATGGACGATGCGGCGCTGACCATCGGCCCGGATATTGCCGAGCGGATCGGTGTGATTATCGGTTCCGCCATTGGCGGCGCTGACACTCTGGAAGAAGAGGCCAGGGTGCTCCATACCTCAGGTCCCCGTAAAGTCTCTCCTTTCGCTGTTCCCGCTATTCTGGCCAATCTCGCATCCGGCCATGTCTCCATGCGCTTTGGCGCCAAAGGCCCCATTAATTGTGCTGTAACGGCCTGCGCTTCAGGCACGTCGGCCATTGGCGATTCCTACAAAACGATCGCTTACGGCGATGCGGATACCATGATTGCCGGCGGTGTCGAAGCAGCCGTGACGCCATTGGGCGTTGGTGGATT
>CAYOPU010000256.1:0-2688 GCA_964405915.1 uncultured Smithella sp.
GTGCTAAAACCACCACCGCTATTTTTGGTCTAATTTTTTCCGCCGCCAACACCCGTATATACTCGGAAGGTTCGAAATACTCATAAAAAACAACCAATTCAGAATAATTTGGCATGATGTCCAACGTGCTGCCGGGTGGTGGTGATCCGCAGACAAACTCGATATGCTTTTTTGCGAGCTTGAGACTGAAAAGAATCCAAGTCTCATAGTCCGGCATGTTACCAGTATCCGTGCTACCAATACTTTCCCAAGGCATAACGAGTCCTTATGATTGTAAGCACTTAAATTAAAGCCCCCTGCCGGAATTAATGCTACGCTTAAAGCGGCCCTTACTAATACGTCCAATAACGCTGGAGGGCAGGTTTCAGTTGAGTTGAAGACTATTCCTGTATGTCGCGCATACTACCGATTCCGGAAAACCGTCCACATTTTGATGCGCCCGACGATGCCAATGGCCTCTGCCACGGAGGGCTGATGTGTCTGGTTGCGGAGCAGATCGCGTTCCCGGAAGATGCACGGAGGGTCGTATTCTATGAGTTTGTTGGACATTTTGGGCTGAATGGGTTTTTGTGGGATGCGATTCACCCTGCTCTTGATTTGATTCATATTAATAATCCTCTTGTCCAGCAATATACCAGAGGCTGGATGAAAAACGTCGCCGTCAGCAACAAAATCCGGGCTGACGGAAACTGGCGTGCGGGGCAGAGTCGCTTTCATGAACAGCTACTTTCAGGTGTGCGCGCACCCCTGATTCCGGTTAATCAGTTCCCTTTCCTATTGCCGGAGGCAAGAACCGGCCCGACAATAGCAGACGCTGGGATAAAAGTAGCTTTGATACACTTTTACCAAATACTTTGGCAAAGTGCGCAGTCCTTTGCCGTTCAGCAAGCTGAACCCTCCTCAAAGCGCCTGGAGGAAAGCAATTATTAAAGAGTTTCCCCTTACCAGAAATCTCTCCCAATCTGGTCAGTCTTGGGGTGGGTAAGGCACCGTCTAACCAGATTTGGTAATTATGATACTCTTTCCTCGCATGATTGTCAAATTTTGCTATGACCGTGAGCTGTGATGATAGATTACCAATGATGAGACCTAATGTATTTCAATGATTTAGAATGTTTGATCGCTCAAAAATGACCGTAAAACAACTTTTTCTCATGGGGCAAGGTCAATGCTTGTCCTCAAACCTGTTTTCATCATGACGGCCTGTTTCCGGTTGTCAGGTTGTCATGTCCGAAAATAGGGCAACCCATTTTAATTACCCCATCGCCCGATGCACCACAAAAAACTTATTCGCAAGTTGTTTTAAAAAAGTTGAGAAATTTCTACGCCAAAAGAGATGACAGGGGGGGGAGGAGTCCCAGTCACCCGGTTTTGTCTTTTGGGAATTGAATTAGAATGCGTATTTTTCTTTGACAAGATCATAATCAAAGAGTATCTTTTCTCTATAGCCGCGAATGGCAGTTTCCACCTTGGGCAAGTAGAGCCCTCTGGTCAGAAACCATTCGTAGCTTCTTTTTTTGTAACTATTTTTTTGTTGCTGGTTGTCGAGTGAAAACGGAATCGGGCTTGATAAAGAATCCCTTCTGACGTATATCATTACCGAGCCTGGTTTGGTTCCTCTCACCTTGGGCAAGTAGAGCCCTCTGGTCATGAACCAATTCCGGGCTTTTCCTCGAATGGATAATTCATAGTTCATTTGCATAAACGTTTCGAATTTCTTCCGGCTGAACGCACAGATATTGCAGCGTCTGCCTTTGGGTGCTGTGGTTAAAGCACTCCATCAATTCCGGCAGACCGACGCCAAAGGTCACGCGCTGATGATAACCCCATGTCTTCCGTAGTGTATGACTGCCGTAGTTTCCTTGAAGATTGATCGATTTACACCAGGATTTAACGAGGCGATGGACGGAAGGGACGCTTAGAAGTCCGCGCTGGCCCAGGAAAAGGGGATCATCATCTTTATAAGGCTTGGTGGCTAAAAGTGCCGTGATTGCTTCAGCACATGCTTTATTTATAGTTATCCGGCGCAGCTTTCCCGTTTTCTGTTCACGTATTTCAATTTCTTCCATTGGTTTGATACGCCTGACTTGTCCCGCTTTAATCTTTAAAAGATCGCTGGCCCTAAGATTCGTATTCACGCCGACCGTAAAAAGAGCGTGATGCAAAGCATTACCAATAAGCAGTTTTTTAATGGCCTTTATATCTTTCAATTCTCGGATCGGTTCCACTTTAGTTTGATCGCCTTCTTTCGGGTGGTTGAAATTTTGTCCTTTTTGCATAGTTTTTGTCCTCCTATATTGGTTAAGATTTATTCATAAAATAAACGAAACTTAACTAAATGTCAAGGGGATATTTTTGAAGATAACGCAATAAATGACTTAACTATATGAATTGATATTGAAATAATGATTTATTGACTGGTTAATAAATTCATAGAAGTTAACCAGTTAGAATTGCTTTTTTCGATTTAATTTAAACATCATCCCTCGCGTTACTCTTGACTTATTCAGTATCCAAGAGTAATTATTTTTTAAATGTGAATCCAATGCCTCCGGTTGTGCGCCACCTTGTGGGGAAATGCTACGGTCCAGAAGGGCTTTGGAGTCGCCACTTTCTTTCTGGTCGGTGAGGGGAAGTTAGACGCCAGGCAAAAGTAATCCTGGAAATGTCGTCTCCGAACCGACCTTT
>CAYOPU010000257.1:0-2685 GCA_964405915.1 uncultured Smithella sp.
TAAGAAACTTGACCACCTGCCAGTCCATGAGAATGTGACTTTTCTTCAGCGGCTGTTTGAGGACAATGCCTCCCAAAGTCGTGCAGCGCGAAAGAGCCACATACATCTGCCCGTGCGCAAATGTGCCGTGCCCCACATCAATCACTACATTTTCAAAGGTTTTCCCCTGGCTTTTGTGAATTGTCACAGCAAAGGCCAGGCGCACCGGATACTGCCGGAAAGATCCGACCTCCTCCGAGCGCAGTTCATCGTTTTTCAAAAAAAACCGGTAGATTTTCCAGGTATAGGGGAAAATGCGTGCCGTATCGCCGTTATCCAGGTCGGCCACAATCACATCATCGCCCTCGTCGTCGGGCTCAAACTTGCGGATTTTGCCGATAGTGCCGTTGATCCACTGTCCGTAAGAATCATTATTGAGCAGCATGATCTGCGCGCCTTTTTTGAGTTTCAAATCCACGGCTGTCGGCAGATATTCCCTGCCGAAATCACCCTCGATCTGGCCCGCGGCTTTCCAGACTTTGCCGGGCAGTTCCGCCAGACACTTTTCGTTGATGGCATCGGCCAGAGCGTTGGTGGACGTCAACGACAGATAGAAGGCGCCGGATGGCGCTTCAAAGTGCGGGTCGCAGCGTTTGTTGAACTGCGCCAGATCGTCATCCGTCACAGAGCGGTTGCGGATCGTGTTGAGCAGCCGGACAAACTCATCGTCTTTCTGGCGATAGACTTTTTCCAGTTCGACATACTCGACCGGCAACTGGTCGAAAACTTTCGCGCTGAAAAAATAGGGCGTCGGATAGTGGCTCCTGAAGATATCGCGCTCTGCTGACGAGACCACCGGCGGCAGTTGATACAAATCGCCGATAAAAATCATCTGTACGCCGCCGAAGGGCTGCTTTTCACGGGGGCCGTTGAACCGGAGAAATTTGTCGATGCAATCCAGCAGATCCGCGCGGACCATCGACACTTCGTCAATCACAATCGTGGTCAGCTTTTTATAAAGGGTCGGCTTGTCTTTTTCCGCTTTCTTTTTTCTTTTGATGGCAGCAGGCGTTACATTCGGCTTGAAATGAAAAAAGGAATGAATTGTCTGGCCTGCAACATTGACCGCCGCTACACCCGTCGGCGCCAGAATCACCACTTTCTTTTTCGTGGCATTGCGAAAATAGGTAAGCAGCGTTGATTTTCCGGTTCCCGCCCGCCCTGTGATCAGAATATTTTGCGGTGTTTCTTCCATGAGCGTAAACGCCCGCTGGAATTCAGCGTTGAAATCGATGTCCACCGGTTTGGATTTTTCAGTCATGATATTTTCCCGTCCGGTACTGTTAAACACACTTTGTTCCGGCATTCAATGATGATTATTTGATTTTCAATCCAGACTGGTGTAAAAAAATCTAAACACCAAAAGGAGGGGCAAGATGTTTTTGAAAGCGGTTTTTCCCGGAAAATACATCCAGGGCGAGGGGGTTTTGGACCAGTTATCCCAATGGGTCCGATGGTTCGGCAAAAAAGGATTGATCCTGGCGTCGCGCTCGGCAAAAGACAAAAATCTTGTTCCCTATGCCGATGACTTGAAAGCAAGTGGCATTATTATCGAGCCCTTTCAGGGAGAGTGCTGCGAAAAAGAACTAACCCGTCTGGCCGTTGTGATCAGCCGCGAACACACCGACGTGCTTGTTGGTATGGGGGGCGGCAAGGCGATTGACACGGCAAAAATCGCCGCCGACCGGGCCGGAATTCCCGTGATTATTGTTCCCACCATAGCCTCCACTGATGCGCCATGCAGCGGCTGCGCCGTCCTCTACTCGGAAAAGGGCATTTTCGAGATGGTTTATTATCAGAAAACAAACCCGCAAGTGGTGCTGGTGGACACGAAAGTGATCGCCGATGCCCCGGTGCGCTTTCTGATTTCCGGCATGGGCGACGCACTGGCCACCTGGTTTGAAGCCAGATCCTGTGATCGCACCCAATCGGAAAACGCCTGCGGCGGATTGAGCACGCTGACGGGATTGAATCTGGCGAGACTCTGCTATGACACCCTGCTTGCGTATGGTCCCGCAGCAAGAATCGCCGCCCTGCAACATGCCGTCACGCCGGCCCTGAATCACATTATTGAGGCGAACATCCTGCTTTCCGGCATTGGATTTGAAAGCGGGGGACTGGGCGCCGCCCACTCCGTTCACAACGGATTGACCGCGCTGGACGAAACCCATGCCTTTTACCACGGCGAAAAAGTCGCCTTCGGTGTTTTAACCGGTCTTGCGCTGGCAGATGCGTCGCCTCAGGAAACTCAAACCGTCTATGCGTTTTGCGAGGAAATCGGCCTGCCGACCACACTTGCCGATATTGGTTTGCAAAATGCCGGCCGGGAGGATCTGATGAAGGTTGCCCAAAAGACCTGTGCGCCGGAAGAATGCATCCATCACGAAGCAGGCAGGATCACGCCTGAAAAAGTCCTTCAGGCGATACTGGCTGCAAACGCCATCGGTCAGGCAAGGAAAAACACAAAATAAAAAGGAGGCTATATGAAAAAACTTTGGATGACGGCGATGGTTGGTTTGCTGAGTCTGGTATGTTGTATGACGGTTTCGGCGCAGACGCGGGGAGTGGCAAATGTCGCAGCTCAGGATCTGCTGATTAAAAGCGAAGTGGAAACAGCGGTCAGTATGCTGTCGGCCATTCATGCCC
>CAYOPU010000258.1:0-2666 GCA_964405915.1 uncultured Smithella sp.
CCTTGGCCGCCTTCGGCGCAACAAAATTACCCCAGAAAAGCTCCAAAGCCTTTTCTACATCGAGACTGACAAAATTCAAACTGTAAAGAACCTGCAAGGCGACTTCGCGCGCCTTTCTCCGTCCCTGCATTTAATCCTCAAATTCCGCAAGTGCCGCAGAATCGCGGCGCTGTTTTACTTTCTTATTCAAGCGTTCATTTTTTTGAACAGATCAACCATTTCGATAGCCGCCATCGCTGCATCCGCACCTTTGTTGCCGGACTTTGTACCCGCCCGTTCAATGGCCTGTTCGATGGTGTCCGTCGTCAAAACGCCGAAAACCACCGGAATTTCCGAATCCAGTCCCACACTGGCAATGCCTTTGGACACTTCCGCGCTGACATATTCAAAATGCGGTGTCGCACCGCGTATCACAGCGCCTACACAGATCACTGCGTCAAAGCGCGCACTTTTGGCAAGCTTTTTTGCCGCCAGCGGCAGTTCGAAAGCGCCGGGAACCTTGTAAATGACGATGTCTTTTTCGTCCGCACCGGCCCGCACCAGCGTATCCACCGCACCTTCAATGAGTCGGCCGCTGATAAAATCGTTGAACCGGCTTGCGGCAACAGCAAACTTCATCCCCTTGGCAACAATTTTTCCTTCAATGATTTTCGGCATGATATCAGTACCATCCTTATTTAAATTATTCATCCCGGCGCACTGCGCCATCTCAATTTTAAAGATCCAGAATATGTCCCATCTTGCTTTTTTTGGTGGTCATGTACCGGATATTGTTTTCGTTGGGCGGAATTTCAATTGACACTCGCTTGGTGACTTCAATGCCATAACCTTCCAATCCCACAATCTTCTTGGGGTTGTTGGTCATCAGCCGCATTTTATGAACGCCCAGATTCGCAAGGATTTGCGCACCGATGCCGTAATCCCGCAGATCCGCCTTAAAACCCAGTGCGATGTTGGCTTCCACTGTATCGTGGCCTTCATCCTGCAGGGCGTAGGCCTTGATTTTGTTGACCAGTCCGATGCCGCGACCTTCCTGCCGCATATAAACGATGACGCCCTTGCCTTCCTCACCGATCATTTCCATGGCACGATGAAGCTGATCGCCGCAATCACAGCGGGCGGAGGCAAAAATATCGCCGGTGCAGCATTCCGAATGGACGCGCACCAACACTTCATCACTTTTGCTGATTTCGCCTTTGACCAGCGCAATATGCTGCATGTCGTCCACATCGTTTTCATAGATAATGATCTTGAAATCACCGCCGTATAAACTCGGCATGGACGCTTCGGCCACCCGACGGATGAGGGATTCGTTTTGCATCCGGTAATCAATCAAATCGGCAATGGTGACGATTTTGAGGTTGTGTTCGCTGGCAAAAATTTCCAAGTCCGGCATCCGTGCCATCGTGCCGTCGTCTTTCATAATTTCACAAATGACACCCGACGGGGTGAGTCCGGCCAGACGGCATAAGTCCACTGATCCTTCGGTCTGTCCCGTGCGTACCAGAACGCCGCCTTTACGTGCAAGAATCGGAAACACGTGCCCAGGGCTAACAATATCCTCCGGTTTGGCGACAGGATTGACCGCCGCGAGAATCGTTGTGGCGCGGTCCGCCGCCGAAATGCCGGTTGTCACGCCGTGGCGCGCTTCAATGGAAACGGTAAACGCCGTCCCGAAACGCGCTTCATTGTTTTTTACCATCAGATTCAGCTTCAGACGATTGGCGATTTCTTCATTAATCGTCAGACAAATCAACCCGCGCCCCAGACGCGCCATGAAATTGATTGCTTCAGGCGTCACAAACTGCGATGCCATGCAAAGGTCGCCTTCGTTTTCCCGATCTTCATCATCAACGAGAATCACCATTTTCCCGTTGCGCATGTCTTCAATTGCTTCCGAAATTTTACTGATTGCCATTTTTCATCCTTCTTAGGGGCCGTTAAAAAATAACTGTTACATTTCTAGCCATTTCGTTACGGCCCCTTATGCCGGTTACGAAATTACAATGTTATAGTTATTGTTGAACAACGGCTTATTTGATAAAACCATGATCGGCGAGGAAATCCTTATCGATTCCCCGCGTTGTTTGCAATAACTTTTCTACATACTTCCCCAGAATGTCCGTTTCAATGTTGACCCATTCGGCCTCTTTTTTTCCTGGCAGCGTCGTGTTTGCCGCCGTATGCGGAATGATATTAACATAAAACCTGCCTTTTTCAAGCTTGTTCACCGTCAGGCTGATGCCGTCGATGGCCACCGATCCTTTTTCCACGATGTAGCGGGAAAGCGATTCGGCTGCTTCAACAGCAAAAATGATCGACCCGGACTTCTGCGTTTTAGAAAGAATTCGGCTGATTCCGTCCACATGCCCCAGAACAAAGTGTCCGCCCAGGAATCCGCCGATGCGCAATGATTTTTCCAGATTGACCTGGTGCCCGGCCTGCAGGTATTTGAGAGTCGTCTTGCTCAAAGATTCAGCGGAAACATCGGCAGTAAATGTTCTGGTCGTTTTCGATGTCACCGTCAGGCAGGCGCCGTTCACCGCGATGCTGTCGCCCAGGGAAACCTCTTTCATATCGATTGCCGCGTCGATTTCCAAAACGGCATCCACGCCTTTCATGGTCAGGCGAATGACTTTTCCCAATCCTTCGACAATACCGGTAAA
>CAYOPU010000259.1:0-2643 GCA_964405915.1 uncultured Smithella sp.
CTAATGTCTTCTTCATGATCTGTTACCTCCTTAGGGTAGTTTGTTTATTTGCCTTGATGATAATGAAAGATGCGTGCCAGAATTTCAGAATAGACCGGATATTATTATAATATGCTGATTTAATACATGATATATCTTTGCTTGTAGGTGGTAAGTACAGCTTGCAAGGATCATTTTTCATCTTTTCTTTAATCAAATGTTTAAGAAGAGTTGAATGATGCGTGAAAAATATTGGCCACCGGCAACAGCCAGCGACTGTCCGGCACAGGTGCTTGTGAGCGTTCCTATGGGTGGGGTCTGCAGATCCCGAACGCGAAGCCTGGACTCATCTGGCAGGAGTAGTTTGGCGCGCAGTCCGAAGCCTGACGACACATCGCTGCCTTCCCGCACACAGCCGACACGTCCAAATGCTGCGCTGAATTGGAAGGTGCCGTCGCGACCATGGACAGCGACGCCGAGAACATCAATGACGACGGGTGTGCAAGCAGAAATTGGTCATGGTCTAGTCGCTGCAATTTGTAGCGATGCTGGCCTTCGAATGTCCATTCGAAGGCGCACCTGGCGATCTCGCCGCCGTTGCGCAGGATAGCAAGCTGAAGCCAATGTCGTCCCGATGGCAAACTGACAGAGTAAGCATAGGGCCAACCGCTTCTCCCACCCTCTCGCTTGCCGTCGACTGACGCGATGTGCAACTCCTCGTCGTATAGAAACCGGTAATGCCAGTAGCCTTCCACGACAGCGCGTTCGCTTTCCGTTAGCGCGTGATTGCCGTAGTTTTCATGCATCACGCACCCCGCAGGAAATACGAGCATCCATATGCCAAGTGTCGTGGTAATGATGCGCAATATCGACGACATGCCGAGAAGTTGACGAGACATTGTTGTTCACCTGACCACTAACGCAGAGCTCAGCCGGAGCGGCGAAGCAAGCCGCGATCGGCTATCGCACCTTGTTGGCATTTTTTAAAAATGCCAAGTTGACTGTTAAGTGCATCTTCAACTTTGCGCATGTCCTCTTCAGAAAGAACGCCACCGTTGTACATGCATTATACGTATTTATAATAAACCAAGTCAAAGGATAAATTCATGAGGATTGGCAGCCAACCATCCGCCTGTGCGGGAAGCCAAGACACACTATACGGTCGATGCAAATTCGTAATTTTCACCATTATAAAAAAATAGTTGACAATTTCGGTTAATTGGTTTATTGGTTGAACCACTAGACCAATTACTTGGTTAGTGGAAAGGACGAAAGATGACAGCCAAAAAGGTTTTTGCCCGGCCGGTTTCGCGGACGCGCCTCAATGAAGAAATTGTTTCCATTTTACAAAATCAGATTTTATCCGGCGCGCTGGCGCCGGGAGAAAAAATACCACCCGAACGGGAACTGGCAGAAAAATTTCAGGTGAACCGCGCCACGCTGCGTGAGGCCCTGCGACGGTTGGAAGATCTGGAGCTGGTCGAAATCCGCCACGGCGACGGCCTGTATGTTAAAAATTATCTGGAAAGCGGCAATCTGGATCTGATCAAGGCCGCCGCCAATCTGGACGGGCGCGAAGAAGTGGTGCTGGATATTCTCGAGGCGCGCCGTTATCTGATGCCGCAAATGGCGGCGCTCGCCGCTGCAAGGCGTTCGGATGATGATCTTCATGAACTGGAACGGGCGATTGAGCGGTCGGATCTGACCATGCTCGAACGCGACATTAAGGTTCATCAGCTCATTGCCCGTAGCACGCACAATCTGCTTTGTGCGATCGGGCTGAATTTTTTCAACCAGATTTTTCGCGATTACGGGCCGCTGTATTTTAATGATGAAAACAATGTTTTGCGATCACGAAAGTTTCACCGGGATATTTACGAAGCAATTAAAAAACACGAAGCAAAAGAAGCCCGCAAAATCATGAAGGACGTGATGATTTATGCCGAACAGGCCGTCAAGTCTGGTCTCTCCCCCAACAAAGCATTAAAGGAATCCTGAAAATGAACAGATTTATCGAAAATTATACAAATGAAAAATTTGATGTGCTGGTGATTGGCGGAGGCATTACCGGCGCGTCGGTTGCTTACGAAGCGGCCGCCCGGGGCTTGAAAGTGGCGCTACTGGAAAAAAAGGATTTTTCCTGGGCAACATCGTCGGTCACCTCCAAATTGATCCACGGCGGCCTGCGTTATCTGGCCAATGGCGAAATCGGCCTGGTGCGCGAATCATTGCGCGAACGCCGGGTTCTGGAAAACATCGCCCCCAATTTTGTTTATCCGATGCCCATTTTGATGACCCATTATAAGACGCCCCTCAAAAACAGCAAATGGGTGGTCAAAGCCGGTATGCTGATCTATGACGCGCTTTCTTATGACAAAAAATACACCTGGGATGCCTGTAAAAAAATCCCGCGGCACAAAACGATTTCCAAACGTGCGGTTCTGGAAAGCGAACAAAATGTTCGTCCCGACGGCCTGACGGGAGCATCCCTGTTTTATGATTGCATGAGCATTTTTCCGGAGCGCCTGACCCTGGCTTTCATCAAATCTGCGGCGGCGTGCGGGGCGCAAGTGGCCAATTATGCGCAGGTGGAGGGCTTTTTAACCGACGGAGAGAAAAACGTCACCGGTGTGCGGGTCAAAGATCTTCTGCAAAACAAAACCG
>CAYOPU010000260.1:0-2625 GCA_964405915.1 uncultured Smithella sp.
CGGACAAAACGAAAACACCTTCCATCTTCTGAACATCATCGGGCTTGAAGACTACATCGCCTCCGTGATCTCGTCGGAAATGGCGGCAAGCGCTCCCCTGGATTTTCTCAAGGCCCAGGCTATTACAGCGCGCAGCTGGCTTGTGGCCATGCTGGCGAAAAAAAAATCCATCCGGATTCCACCCGAAAAAAATGATCATGAAATTCGTGTCTGGCAGGACGTAAACGATCATCAGGGCTTTGATGTCTGCGCCGACGACCATTGCCAACGGTATCAAGGCATTACCAAAATTATCTCGGAAAATGTCGCCCGGGCCATCGACGAGACACGCGGACTATTTCTAACCAGCCATGACCAAATCTGTGACGCACGCTACTACAAATGCTGCGGCGGCCTGACGGATGTTTTTGCATCAGCGTGGGAGGACGCTTTTTACCCTTATCTATCCTGCCTGTCCGACCATGCGGGAAAATACGCCCCGATCGTTTCTGAAAATGACGCTGCCGCCTGGCTCAAATCAACACCGGAGGCTTACTGCAATACTACCGATCAGGAAACCCTGCGTCAGATCTTGCCGTCGTTCGACCTGGAAACCCTGAATTTCTTTCGCTGGCGGGTTGCTTATTCATCGCAGGAGCTGGCGGACATTCTCAAGGCAAAATCCGGCATCGACTTCGGCGAACTGCAGAATCTTGAACCACTGGAGCGGGGACCCTCGGGCAGAATTCATCGCCTCAAAATCACAGGGTCGCTTCGCACAATCATTGTCGGCAAGGAACTGGAAATCCGCCGTTGGCTGTCACCCACGCATTTACTCTCCAGCGCATTTGTCATCACGACAGAGCGAAATCCGGACGGTCGGACAGCGCGTTTTATTCTGGACGGCGGCGGCTGGGGACACGGCGTGGGCCTTTGTCAGATTGGCGCAGCCATGATGGCGGTGAAGGGACACACGGCTGAGGAAATATTGGCCCATTACTTTACAGGCGCGATTTTGAGGAAGCTGTATTGACCCAGTTCATCCCTGAAAGAACCCCGTAAATACTGATTAAAGGAATTCCATGTCTCTAGCCAACAGAAAAACGACAGCCTCAACACGCAACCCCTGGTTCTGGGTGCCTTCCATCTACATCGCGGAAGGCGTTCCCTATGCCATTGCTATGACTGTCAGTGTCATCCTTTACAAAAACATGGGGCTTTCCAACACGGAAATCGGTCTTTACACAAGCTGGCTTTCCCTTCCCTGGGTCATCAAGCCTTTCTGGAGCCCGTTTGTCGATTTGTTCCGCACCAAGCGTTTCTGGATTATCGCCGTGCAGCTGGCTATCGGCACGTCTTTAGCCTGTGTGGCTCTGACGCTGCCCGCCGCGAACTTTGTCAAATACTCCCTGGCGATGTTCTGGATTATGGCATTTTCGTCGGCCACGCATGATATTGCCGTTGACGGCTTTTACATGCTGGGACTCGATACCCCGCAGCAGGCCGCGTTTGTCGGCGTGCGCACGGTTTTCTACCGCGTCGCCACCATTGCCTCCGAAGGCGGTCTGGTGATGCTGGCCGGAGGCCTGCAAAAATCAGGCTATCCGGTCGCTTCCGCCTGGTCGATCACGTTGTGTGTCGCCGCCGTGGTTTTTCTGGCTTTGTGCCTGTATCATTTTTTTGTTCTACCGTATCCCGCAAGCGACCACAGCGCACCGCTGGACAAGGGCCATGGTGTTTTGCTTGAATATTTCCGGATCATCACCCTGTTTTTCCGACGCAGGGATATTATGGTCATCATCTGTTTCTTTTTGTTTTACCGCTTTGCCGAAGCGCAACTGGTCAAGATGGTTGCGCCGTTTCTCCTGGATGCCCGCGCCAACGGAGGTCTGGGTCTTTCGACGGCCGATGTCGGCATCATCGTCGGTACGGTCGGCGTTGTGTCGGTCATGCTGGGCGGGCTTTTAGGCGGCTATGTCATCTACCGCAACGGTTTGAAATTCTGGCTGTGGCCGATGGTTTTGATCATGCACGTGCCGGATGTCATTTTTGTGTATCTGTCTCATGCGCTGCCTCAGAGTTTATGGCTGATCGGCGCCGCCGTGGCGCTGGAAAAATTCGGGTACGGTTTCGGCTTCACGGCCTTTACCATGTACATGATCATGGTCGCGCAGGGCGAATATAAAACCGTCTTTTACGCCGTCGGCACCGGCATCATGGCTCTGGGCCTGATGCTGCCCGGAATGGCCAGCGGCTGGATTCAGGAAATGCTGGGCTATAAAAACTTTTTTATCTGGATTATGGTGACCACGATCCCCGGTTTTATCGTGGCAGCACTGGTGAAGATCGATCCGGAGTATGGGAAGAAAGCGTAACAGGAATATGGATGCGAAACTGTTCGGTTATCTGTCAGTTGATGAAACGGCGTATGGCATGCATTTCATTTCATCGGCTTTTTCAGGAAGTGATATTTCATCCCCCGAAGCACGGTGACGGCCCTGCCCATTTCCCGGAATGCGGGTAGTCCCGCGTTTTCCACAATCCCTCTCAGGTATCCGGTAAGATCATTTCTTCCCTCTATCCATAAAACGACGGGCTTCTGATGCTTCCTGATCAATCCGGCAAGTTCGTTGAAATATTCCTGCG
>CAYOPU010000261.1:0-2619 GCA_964405915.1 uncultured Smithella sp.
CCGCCAACCTGCGGCGAGAGCGGCAGATTGAATTGCATTTTTTTAGACAGGCTGCGATCCTTTTTCTGGTTTGCATTAAAGTCTAACAAATCATTGATTGTGCTGACATTCAAAACTTCTTCCAGATATTCGAGGATTTTTTTTTCATCAGGCAGCCTGATGGCTTCGAGAAATGCCTTCATGTCATTATTCCCTGCATCCTTCACCAAACGGTGATTCGTCATGATTCCTCCTCGCGCAAACATTTCAATTCCTTATAGATTTGATAAAGATTGTTCCCAACAAGCAATACATAAAACAAGGTGCAGGAAACCGCCAGGTAAGTGCTCACGGGCGGCTTTGAAGTAAGAACAATCCAGACAAAAAAGAGTGTTCCTGCCGCTTTGAAAGGAACGAATAAACGAAATTTGATGAGCAGCCGGACAATGGGATTGGCTTCGTAGCCGCCCATTGCAAGTACCCTGTTGGTCGTCATCACATCCATGATGTTGAGGATAATGAATGTTATGCATAGAAAAAGTTCCATCATTCTAAACCTCTTTTGGTCTGGAAAGAATGGTCTGTAGCTTCACAAACAGTGATGATTTAGCAGTTCCTGCCTTTGTAACCGGGTTGTCTCCCGTAATCATTCTGCTTTTTAGCCTGAAATGCCGCAGGATCAGCCATAAACCACCCAATCCAAAGATGATGGCAAAGGTCAGTATTGCGCCGCCAAAACTTTTTGGATTTGATATCGAATCACCGGGAATTTTGAAAATGGACCTAATCAGTTCTTTCAGCACATCGGCGCCACTTTCAATAGCATCGGTCGCCACTTCCTTAGTAGGTTCAGTGAACTTTTCCGGTTGCGCAATGAAGGCCGCGCACAAAGATGCGACGCCCACACCCTTCCAATTGCGTTGGACAAATTGAAAAAACCTGTCACCACCGCGTTCAATGGTGTTGAGGAGGGTCTGTTCGCTGCCTTCCGCCGCCGCCGCGCGAAAAAGAGGAGCAGCTTCCGGATTGCGTTTCAAAATAGCCATGGCTGGATGCCCCACGCGGTTGGCTATCGCGAGGCTTTCCACCCCAGCTTTCTGAGCAAGCTCTTCAGTGGCGGCCACGCCGAAACGATTAGCCGCACGCACACCATCGTCGCCATATTTGGTTATCCATTCCGCAGTATTACCGCCTGCCGACTCAAAGACTCGTAGAATATCATCCCCATATTTCATTGCCAACGACTCAGCCACAGGTCCAGTTCTTAAAAAGAACTCAGCGCCGTGTTCACCGTTGCGCGCCATCAACTCTTTGGCAGCAGGGGATAGTGATTTTAAAAATGTTTCTGCGCCTTCTTCACCCAAAGACTGGATCAACCGGGCTGCTGCGCCATCGGAATGAGAAGCCAGCGCGGCCAGTTCACGCGATTCCACCTTCAAAACAATACGCCCCAACGCTTTGCCTGCGCCTGTAATAACATTGGCTTGAGCAATCCCCACGCTCAATAGGACAATCGCGAAAATGACCATCATCGACAACTTCTTTGTATTGGTTGTATTCATATCCCCTCCTTTTCATATAAGTGGCTGTTTTGTTCTTGTTGACTGGCCGCCGCCATTGTGATCGGTTGCTTCAGCGCCTTTGCGATATTGTGGATTGGCAAAGCCTGTGCGTGAGCTGCTTCCTCGATGAAGTCGTGGCCCAAGAGCATTGCTTGAATCTGATCAAGTTGCTGATTCAGCTCTTTTTCCAGATGAGGCTTCACATAGTATTCATCAACACCCTTTTCAACCAGATAACCACCGGCTAAACCAATGACCCAACCAACGGGTCCACTTCCGACCCGCACGATCTTGCTGCCTGCTTTAATGGTGATTTGCTTGCCCAGCCGTTTGATAAATTTTTCAGCCGCGAAAGACAGAATAAACGCGGAGCCGATAAAACTTGTCATGCCCATCACATTACCCGTGATGACGGGATTGCCTATGCGTGCTTCAGTTATAGAAATAAATTCAACCGTCGGCATCTGCATTTTTACCGGTTCTTCCATGCCGGCCAGCAGAGTGGCAAACCTATTTTCATAGTGCATGGCGATGTTCTCTGCCTCGGTTGCCGCGTCATAAGACAGCTTAACGGATACCTGCTCCAACCGATTTCCAAGAGTCGCGTCAGAAATTAAGCGCTCCTTAGCCGCGTCAATAAGAAATACTTCCAGGCTTTCATTCCACAAAGCTTTTGCCATATCAAACGTAGCTTCACCGCTGATCATCCATTCAGCATAACCAGGTACACGGCCTCGCGCTTCATCTATCGAATCAATGATCGTATTCCTGATTGCTATGCGTGCGGTCTGCTCATGTGTCGCGGCCAACTTTTGAAAGTCAATCGCTGCATCACGGCGCATTGTATGAATTTCAAATAAAGCAGCTTGCCGTAATCGCTCCAGCCTTTCCTTTTCGGTTTCCGGGCTATATAGTTCTGGCGGATTTATCGCTATTGTGTTTTCTCTTACAAAATCATCAGTATCCCTGTTTGATAACAGCTCTGTCTGAAAATAGAAAACAACGGCCAGGATCAGGCTGATAAAGATCATAAGCGCTCCAATGATCAGACGTGCTGAACTCTTGTCTTTATTCGGTG
>CAYOPU010000262.1:0-2578 GCA_964405915.1 uncultured Smithella sp.
TCCAACGCAACTACGTTGGCTACATAGAAGGATCTGACATCCTCTACGGTTCCCTGTTTCACCTTTTCGTTCAGATTCTGCAGCAGTCCCTGCTGAGCGCGGAATGCTGAACTTTTCAGTCCGTCCACCACTGCAGAGTGCCGATCCATGCCTTTTGCCAGGGCCTGGGTGGAAAGCTGCTGCTTGTCCAGACTGTCTTTCATATAAACAACGATGGGAATGTGCTTATTCCCTTTTTTAAATTCGCTGGCGATGAGCGGATCCACCTCGGCCTGACCAAAGGTCAGAGAGGGTGAGACTCCTGCCGCCGACTGATTCTCAGCAAATGCCGGAATCGAGCCAAACAACATAACTCCTGCAATCAGGAATGATAATAGTCGTTTCATGTTTCCTCCTTAAATTAAGACGTATCTTCCAGAGGGGAAATGGCTGTAATCATTGTGTGCCAATGATTACAGCCATATTGATTGTGAAAATGTAGCCATACATTTTAATCGAAATCCATTGATATGTAATCGATATAAGTGTATAATAATACTATACAGTTCAATGGTGAGGTGTCTTATGAAATCGTCGAGTGATAAAAAGTCTTCACGACTGCATTTAGAGATCCAAACCCATCGTTCAAATCCGTATGGTCTCATCCGCTCTTCCTACAGGGAGAACGGTGTCATAAAGCACGAAACGCTATCCCGGATCACTGGCGTTCCCTTGGCCACGTTGAAACTCATCCAGGCTGCTTTTCAAGGCAATGTCGTCTTGAAATCAGACTTTAAAATCCTCAACTCCAAGGAGTATGGGGCTTCGTTTGCATTGCGCCAGATCGCCAGATCCACCGGACTCGACAAGATCATCTACTCCCGCCCGGCTGAGCCGTGGGTGCAGGATGTTATGGCTATGATAGTCGGCCGCGTCATCTATGCGGGCAGCAAGCTGTCCCTTACCCGAGTGGGCTCTTTCAGCTCGCTGTGGGAACTGTGCGGTGTGACTGACACGAATATCGATGTCAACCATCACTGCTACAGCCCCATGGATCGTCTCATGGAGCGCAAGGACATCATCCAGAAGAAACTGGCACAAAAGCATCTGACCCAGCGCAGTGTAATCCTCTATGACATCACCAGTACCTATTTTGAAGGAAAATATTCAAACAGCAAAATGATCACCTACGGCTACAACCGTGATAAAAAAAGAGGCCATGAACAAATCGTCATCGGCCTTATTTGCAGTCAGGATGGGTGCCCCATAGCTGTCGAGGTCTTCCGGGGAAACACCAAGGATGAGACGACCGTATCGGCGAAGATCCTCGAGATCAAAGAAAAGTATGGAGTTGAGAATGCCATCTTCGTGGGTGACCGTGGGATGATCACAAAGGCGCAGTTTGAGAAAATCCAAACCCAGGAAGCCTTCCAAATCCATACGATTTCAGCCCTGACCCATTCCCAGATCGAGAAGCTCTGCGAACGGGAAGATGTGCAGCTGTCGATGTTCGATGAGAAGAATATCGTCGAAGTGGTGGACCCTGAAAAGGGAATCCGGTATGGCTTGTGCAAGAACAACGCCCGCGCGGCCGATGAGGGGCAGACTCGCCGTGCATTACTGGAAAAGACCCGTATTGAGCTGGATAAGATCGCCAGAGGCAAGCGCAAAGTTGATGATGGCGACTTGGGGATCCGGGTAGGCAAGGTTATCAATAAGTTCAAAGTCGGTAAATTCGTGCAGTCTACCATCATCGACGGAACCTTCTCCTGGTCCTTCGACGAAGCCAAAATCCGGGAAGAAGAGCAGTTTGACGGCTGTTATGTCATTTTCACAAGTGTGCCGAAAGAAGATATGGAGATCGAGGAAGTAGTCAGGAGCTATCGGAAACTGATCAATGTTGAACAGGCCTTCCGCAACCTGAAGACAGTGCAACTCGACATCAGACCGGTATTCCACAAAACTGATAACCGAGTGGATTGCCATGTCTTTGTGTGTATGCTTGCCTACTACCTGATGTGGAACATGAAGCAGCGCATCAAACCGCTGATGGAAAGCGATGTTGAGGGAAAAAACAAAGAATATACCTTTGACTATGTCATCGAAGTTCTCAAATCGATCCGCAAAGAAATCGTCGAATTCAGCGGCGTGGAGAGCGAAGTCATCTCCGAACTCAGCGAAGAGCAGAGAAAGATTGCGGAACTGCTGGAAATCAAGTTTTGACCATACATTGGAAATTGAAAAAGTGCCTCAAAGCAAGAGGCACCAATCAATTTTGAGGTTTTTTTTCTGGAAGATACGTTTAAGCTGCGGATGGCCCAGGAGATCCTCAGCCGATATTTTCAGTTCGCCCAGCAGTTTCTCAAAGGCTGCGTCGGTCGGGGCAAACACCGTGAAAGGTCCATCGCCCTGCAGGTCATCCACCAGTTCGGCTTTCTGAAGTGCAGCCACCAGGGTTTTAAAACTGTCATTGCCGCTGGCAATTTCAACGATGTTCTGATCGGCCGCGTAGACCGGAATTCCTACAAACAGCGAGAGGCTGACTGCCACATTAAGGATTCTTTTCAATATGTTCTTCATGATTGTTCCTCCATTTTTT
>CAYOPU010000263.1:0-2562 GCA_964405915.1 uncultured Smithella sp.
CCCGAACCGCCGGAGAGCATGAAAGATCTGGCCCGCCGCGAAGGCAGCGCCATCAAAATGTCGAAGGATTTTGAAGCATTCAAAAAATATCTGCAAGCAAACTTAAAAATCAGAACCTAAGAAAAAAACCGTTGGCTGCCCTGTTTGAAAATGGGGTGGTTATAATTTGTTTGGTCGAGTCATTCGATATGGTCATTCTTTCGCATATTCAGTGGATCAGCCACTTATTGAAGATCGCGTCAACGAAAATCCAGGGGTTGTCCGGGTTGAACATCGGCACGTTGGTGTCGGGAACCCAGTCGTCCCAGTAGAGCCAGTCGTCTGCGCTTCCGGTCTTGCTGCTCTGGACAACGCTAATCCCTTTCTCCGGCTTCCTCTATTATTTCTTTCCTATCCATGCTTGCATCTCAATGATCAATCATTGGAAACTTAGAATTCTTGGGATGTCCCCCGTCCCCCCTTACGGCAAAGATCGCAGAATGGTGAAAGGATCTGAATCCCCTTTCACCGAAAAGCTGCTTTTATGCTCGGGTTTAATGTTTTCCATTATTCGGAACGCTGTTGATAGCTTTGGCAGAAACTTCTTGTTGCCCCATAGTGGCTATCGGTACATTAGATTTGAAAACTACAAAAAAATGATTTAGGCAACAGGCCGATTTTGACTGAACCAGCCGTCAAATTAAATATTAAGGGTGTACCCTATTTTTCACAACAAGCTTTTCTATCTGCTAGGGATAACAACCTTTCCTTTGGCATCGTTAGCTAGTTGTCCGTAAATATTAACGGTTGTCCCTTTGGGAACTCTTTCGCCGGCCTCCGGATTCTGGCGGATACAAATACGGGCTTGTCCATCACGGTCGCTCAGTTGCGTTTGTGGTTTAAGACCAGCCGCAGTTAACGTACTGATAGCCTTGCTGAGAGACATGTCGCAAACATTGGGTACTGAGATCATGGCATTATTCGCTAGTTGTCCGTAAATATTAACGGTTGTCCCTTTAGGAACTCTTTCGCCGGCCTCCGGATTCTGGCGGATACAAATACGGGCTTGTCCATCACGGTCGCTCAGTTGCGTTTGTGGTTTAAGACCAGCCGCAGTTAACGTACTGATAGCCTTGCTGAGAGACATGTCGCAAACATTGGGTACTGAGATCATGGAGGCAGATAATGAACTCACCGTGCCTTTTTTATCAGAATCTGCTGCCCAAGCTGTGAAGCTCGCAAGCAAGAAAACTACAGCAAAAACCGCCGAAATAGCTATTTTGTTCATTTTATAACCTCCTTATTATTGATAATTAATAAGAACTTCTTTTTAATGGGATTGTCGGCTTAATTATATGCGCTGGGGAATTGTGTGTCAAGAAGATTTTGACCTGAGGAACAGAGGGAACGCTGTTAACTTATGATTCCCGAGAAGTAATACCATTATCCGCAAAAATGATGGCTTGCATACAACAAGAATGCTGTAATTACAGGTGGACAGGGGACGCTGAGTAGGGACAGGGGGGACGCTGTTAACTTATTAACATTTTCGGCAAAGCCACGCCATTACTGCATTACGGAGGTTAGGGAATTTTCTTCATGGGGACAAAGGATAACGGAAAAACGGGGTAAAAGCAAAAATCCCCCTCAATTCCCTTTATAAAAGGGGGAAGAACCGTTGCGCTTAACCGGTAAGCATCAGGCAATTGGTTGCGTGGATCACGGCGGGTTTGTTTCGACAATCGGCAAGGGTTCATCACCCGCCCGTTTCATTTCCACAATTTTTTATCAATTTTTTCAAAATCGGCTGTTGCCTGTGAAAACTCTTTATAGTCTTTATCGCTCCATGTCCCGGCGAGATGGTCTAAATCATTATACACCATGGTGCGTTTTTTCTTTTTGATACCCAGGTCTTCCTGAAGAAGCTTCACTATTGCCGCATTGACGCTTGAGCCTTCCTTTTTGGCCTTTTCCTTAAGCGCGCTTATCGTCAAGTCATCCAGTCCTCTAATGGTCATCGTGTTCATAATTGCCTCCCTGCGTAAAAGTCGGCCTTATGCAAAATAAGCCCGGCGATATTAGTAAAATGTTCATCATAGGTGAAGAGCGCCAGTCCGTACCTCATGGCTGAAGCTGCCACCCACAGGTCGTTTGTCGGAATGGGTTTGCCCCTTTTCTTTAAGTCCCAGTAAGTCTTGGCATAAAATGTGGAACAGAGGGACGCTGTAAACTTATTAACTTCCCATCAAATATGCTTGTTTTCTTTACGTATTTCATGAATTCAGGCATTCAATTCAGCTAACTTTCGATCATTCTAAACCCATTAAAGATAATGGGTCCGGTCTGCCTTTGACTTATGATAGCGAACACCAGTCTCCACGCAAACAGCAAAGCATAGGCAATAATGCCGTGCCAGTCACTCGCCTGTGATTTTACGGCGTAAAAATGTCTTTGTCGCCTTCCCCGATCATGCCGCCCCCTCAGTCGTTCCGGCAATAAATTTCTCAACACCGGTTTGAAAGAATGTCGATAATTTTTGGGCCATTGCCAGGCTGATCGCTCTGGTTCCGCGTTCCATCCCGG
>CAYOPU010000264.1:0-2556 GCA_964405915.1 uncultured Smithella sp.
CTCTCTGGTCGTACTGATAACTGCTTTGCCCCGCGGTTTTGACTGCTCCGTTTTCGTATGCGTAATTCCAGCCGTCGGTTGTGCTGATATTCATCAGGGCGTCATAGCCGTATTTTTCTTCTTTTTGTTTGTTTAAACCGAAGGTGCGGGTGATGGCGTTGACCTGATCGCGGGGATCGTACAGGTAGGTGCTTGCGCCGCGCTTGTTGTCTTTGACGCCTGTGAGTCTGCCGGATTTGTCCCAGGTGTAACGGCGGGTTATTGCCGCGATCCGCTCATGGGGCGAGGCTGCTTGAATGCTGCGATACGGCCCTGCCTCCTGGGTTTTAAGCCTGCCGCAGGGATCATAGCTTTGCTTGAGGGCAAAGGCGCTGAGAAGGGCGCTTTCATCGTTTGTGTCTGTAGTTTTCTGATATTGCCTTTGGGTTTCCAGTCCCAGGGCGTTGCGTGCAAAAGCCAGGGTGTGACCATTGGTGGATACGTTCTTTAACTGACCGAGAATGTCAAAGGTGTATGCGGTTTTGCCCGTGGGGCTGGTGCGGCTGATCAGCCTTTCGGCCGGATCGTATTGATAGTCGATGCTAATACCGTTTTGGATTTCTTTTATTAATCTTCCCTTGGCGTCGTAGGTAAAGTGAAGCTCGGTTTCCCGATGGCTTTGGGTGTCTTCTTTTTTCCAGGTTATGGCTTGCAGAAGACGGTCGGAGTCGTCATAGGCGTAAACAATGCGCTGGTTTTGGGTATCGACGGCGATGATTCGGTCTTGGTTGTCCCAGGTGAAGGTCTGTTCGGTTTGATCGGGAAGACGTTTGGTGAGGATTCGTCCCAGTGCGTCTCTTTTATAAACGGTCTGGCGTTTTGCCCAGTCGGTTTCGGTGGTCAGCTGTCCGGCCAGGTTGTAGCCGTAATGCCAGGTTTGCCCGGCGGCGTTGGTGACGGTTTTTAACCGGGCGGCTTTGTCGTAATCCAGTTTTGTGGTGAACCCTCTTGGATCGGTAATCTTTTGGAGGAGATCGAAAGCCCCGTGTTCGTATTTTGTGGTCTGGCCTTCTTCTTTTTGATGACTTTTTATTTGTCCTTCGCTGTCATAGGCAAAGGTCTCTTCGCCACCATCGGGATAGCTGATTTTACTGATGCTGCCTCGGGGGTTATCCGTCGTGGTTTCATAGTCGTAGGTGGTTCGCCTGCCTTCGGGGTCGGTGATTTCTCTCAATCGGCCCCAGCGATCATGACGATAGTTTGTGGTATAGCCCAAAGCGTTTCTTAAGGATAAGAGGCGTCCTGCGGCATCGTAGTCCAGGCGGCTTGCTCGTCCGTCGGGACCTGTCTCCGAGATGAGGCGGCCATGGGTATCGTAAGTATAAAAGCTTTTGCTTCCGTCCGGTTCTTTAACTTCGATGACATTGCCCTGGTCATCGTAGGTCCAGATGATGTTGGTTTGGTCGGGATAGTCGATTTGGGTGATCTGGCCTTGTTTGTTGTACGTGAGCTTCGTTGTTTTGCCGGTCCAGTCGGTTTCACTGATCAGTTTGCCGTAGGGGTCGTAATCGTATTTTATGGTTCGGCCCAGTGCGTCGGTGGTGGAGCGTTTGCGGTCCAGGCCGTCAATCTCATGGGTGGTGATATGTCCCAGCGGGTCTTGTTCTTTAATCAATAGGTTGTTTGGGTTAAACCAGTGGGTGGTGATTGCGCCTACGGCGTCGTGATATTCGGTTTTCTTTTCTTCGGGGAAGTAGACAAAGCGGTCGTTGTAAAGGCCTTCCGGCGTGCGCGTGGCGATGACTTTGCCATCGCGGTCGTATTCGATGTCGACGCTGGTCTTGCCGCTGTCTTGCCAATGGTTGATTAAGCCATCCCGGGTGTAGGTATAGTGAAACTCGCCGCAGAAGGGGCCGATAACCGAAGCGAGTTCGCCTTTGGGGGTGTAGGTGTAGGAAACAAGGGGTTCACGATGGAAACCTTCTTCCGCGACAATGGTGTTGATGAAGCCTTCCGGGGTGGTGGTGACGATCAAGGAAACGCCGTCGCTGTGGGTGACGCGTTTGAGGTCTTTGCCTTCATAGAGAAAGTCGATGCGGTTGGAATTACGGTCTTCGATGGCGGCAAGCCTGCCGATGTTTTCGTTTTCTTTTGTTGTTGCAAAGATCAGGTTCTGCTGGCTGCGGCTGTCGAAGAGGCGGGCTTCTTCTTTCGTCCCGGTCAAATGGTAATGCGGGGCCTTGAGGTTGCGGGAGGTAAAGGAAGCTCCCTTGCCCAGGGCAAACTGAAGGATTTCTCCGTCTGCGTCTTCAAAGGTGGCGGTAAATTCCGCGGGATTGTAAACGAGGCGCTGCGACCAGTTGCAGATCCATTTATTTCCCAGAAGGCCTTCCGTTTTGTCCTTGCCGGTGTAGACACGGGTGAGGGTCAGGGGAAGGATGCTCGGGTAGTCGATGTCGGTGCGAAAGTCGACAAAGCTGCCGTCTGCGGGGTCTACGGGCTCGCCGAAGAGCATTTTACCCAGTTTGCTGGAACGAAACTTGACGGCGCTTAAACACAGGGCGATTTCCGCCAGAG
>CAYOPU010000265.1:0-2547 GCA_964405915.1 uncultured Smithella sp.
CGCAACCGATTTCAAGGACAAGTCGCTTGTTGCTGCCGATAAATTCCTTAAACAGACGGCATCTCCTGGCCCACCTTAATTTCCCGGCTGGTGTTGACCAGTTCCACACCTCTTCGCCATGTTCCTTAATATATTCACCGTGGCGAATTTCATTCAATATTCGTTTGTCAATTGCCACGGTTAATTCCTTTAATGGATTCATGGTAGTCATAGTTCATATTCAAATAAACTTGGTCTTTTCTGCGGTAAAATCTACATAAAACCATTTATCCTCAGCGTATGATGAATAATCGTGTATTTCATCTTTTGAGAGGACTTTCACATCGAACCCGGCAAGTTTCACTTCTGATAAATATGCTTCCGCGGATGCACCTGCTTTCTTTAAGCAGTACGGCGATAGTTCGCTGATAATGAACATTTCCTTAGAACGGGCGATGACTTTTTTCATGCCTCTGAATACATGGTACTCATAGCCCTGTACATCAATTTTCACAACGCCGACATCGTCCTTTTCACCCTTGAGATAATCATCCAGTGAAACCATTTTTACGGCAATTTTCTCCCTTGACTCTCCACTGTCGTAAACCTGGTGATCGATATTCATCTCTTGCGATTTATACAGGTATGTAACACCACTTTTCTCTCCGACAGCAACATTTACCCGTTTTACGTTGCTTAAATTCTTTGTCAATCGCTCCAGGAATTTAAAATTATCTTCGTCAGGTTCAAAGGCATAAACAGTCCCGTCCTTACCAACGAGTTTAGAGAGGAAGATCGTATAAAAACCAATATTGGCGCCAATATCCAGCACCTTCATCCCCGGTTTGACGCGCGTTTTTATAAGCCTGATCTTGTCGCGATCAGACCAGTATTTATATGCAAAATAGATCGGCTTATAGATAGGGAAACATGGTTTGTATAATCGGTTGAACAGCATAAAGATATCAATTAAGTTCATGTGCTTTCCCATTTCAGGTAAACTTGATTTTTTTTGCAGCGAATATCACCATCCGGAGGAGAAGCAGGCCATGACGCCATCGCTGAATGTTGGTCGTTCCATAAGTCCGGGCGCGATAACGCACGGGAAGGTCAACGATCTTCAGTCCCAGCTTGGCTGCGCCAAAGATCAGGTCATAGTCGCCGAACGGATCGAAATTCCCGAAATACGTCCGGTTGGCGGCAATGAGTTCATAATCGTTTTTCCAGAGCACCTTGGTTCCGCAGAGCGTATCCTTGATCGGTTGACCCAGCAGCCAGGAAAAGGCCAGGCTGAAGAACTTGTTGCCTAAAAAATTGAAAGAACGCATGGCCTCGTCTTCCATGGGATAGACGAGACGGACACCGTTGATGAACTCGCCTTTCCCGCTGATCAGGGCATCGTAAAAGCGCGGAAGGTCCTCGGGAGGGACAGTCATGTCCGCGTCCAGAATCATCAAAATATCGCCATTGGCCTGAGCGAATCCCAGCCGTACGGCATCGCCTTTTCCCTTGCCCGTCTGGCGGTGCAACTGGCTTCTTCTTTCAGGGTGTCCGGCGATTTCTTTTTCAATGACGGCATAGGTATCATCCTGAGAATGCCCCTCGACAAAAACAATTTCCGTTCCCGCACCCATTTCCGGCGTCCGCCTGAAAATCTCGGCAATGTTTCCCGCTTCGTTGCGCGCGGCGACAATGACGGAAACAAGAGGCGCTTCGTGAAATTTTCGAGGGCGGGGACGGGCCAGAATGAAATTGGACATGGTGAAAAGCCTGAAAGGCCACAGCCTGGCAAGAATCTTGTTGCACAACCCGGCGATGACGGGAAAATGAAGGGGCCACAGAATTTCATGCCAGGTGCGGATGACTTCCAGGTCTGCCAGAGTCATGATGTCAGCAAGATCGTCTATGGTCAGCCAGTTTTGAGGCAATTTTTCTTTGGCCAGACCGAGCTTTCCCGCAAGGAACAGGGGCAGCTCCCAGACCCGGCTGTACGAGTTAATGATGATGCGTGTCCGCTCATGGCAGAGCCTTGAGAGTTGTGTGAAAACCTCCTGCACATCCCAGATGCCATCGACAAGATCCGAAAGAATGATGGCGTCAAAGGGGCCTTCGAGGCCCTGCAGATTGTGACAGTCCGCCTCGATAAATGTGATATCCGGATGCAGCATCCGGGCGCGTTGAATCATCTCCGGAGAAAAATCGACGCCTACGCCTTTTGCAGGTTTGAGGGCAGCCAGCAAATCCCCCCTGCCGCACCCCAGTTCCAGGACACGTTGACCCGGGGCTACCCAGAACCGGTACACCTCTGCCAGTCGTTCGTGGTAAGCCGCACTCCACTCGGTCCACGAGTCCATCTTGCGGGCAATGGCATCCCAGTGATTCTTCCGCGCCTTCTGGTAAGAGGTAATAGCTGCATTTTCTGAAGCCATACGTTATTTGCCTTGATACATTAATTTTGAGTGATGGTACCTGCTCATCAGTCCGGTGTAATACTCTGTTTCCCTGATGTTCTTCAGATCCGGGTCCTTTGCCATGAGAGACCAGTCCTTAAACCCCTTTTCCATAGCC
>CAYOPU010000266.1:0-2503 GCA_964405915.1 uncultured Smithella sp.
CTATCGCCGTCGGACGCCGCTTTTCAGCTTGAAGAAAAACAGGGCATCCTGTGCCGTCCCGGCTTGCACTGCGCGCCATCCGCCCATCATACGCTCGGTACGTTTCCGCAGGGAACCATCCGCTTTAGTTTCAGCTTCTTTCATACGTCTCAGGATGTGGATCAGGCCGCCGATGCCGTCCGCGAACTTTTCAAGCGCTGAGCTTCACAAAAACATCCGTTCTGAAGGGGAAATCAAATGGTGAATGAGGTTAAAACATTCCGCCGCCGATGTATCCCGCTGCAATCAAAGCCTGGGTCAGCAATACCAGCAGGACATTCTTCTTCAGGGTATCCAGCAAGACGTCTTGCTCGTCATATTTGAAGGAACCTTTGATGACCCGGATGGCAAGGGGCAGAGTCAGGAAGGAAGCAAGAGTGAAAACGGGCATATAATGATAAATGACGGCCCAGGCGATCCAGACATAAACGAGCAGCGTTACGAAAGAGAAGCACCATGCGGCTTTTTTCTTGCCGATTGCGATGGGCAATGTCCGTCTGTTGACGGTGATGTCCGCCTCGACGTCAGGAAATTCGTTGATTAAAAGCAGGTTATGCACCAGGAAATATGAAGGCATGGAGGCGATGAAAGCCGTCAGGGTATATTCGCCCGTATGAACGAAATAAGCGCCCATAACCGGCAGAATGCCCAACCCCAGTCCGGGAGACCACTCGGGATAACCCATTTTCAGGATCAGGGGCGTATAAAAGATGATGAGAAAAAGGGCCAGCAAGATCAGCGGCAGGAGCATCCAGCCGCTTTTCATGATAAAAAAAACGGCGATGGGGAAGAGTAAAATCAGGCAGATAATACCCAGCCGCAGGCTTTGCTGAATGGTCAGGGACCCGTCAGGCACGGCGCCGCTGCCGCCGCTGAAAGGCGTGCGGCTGGTTTTGAAATCCAGACCGCTTCGCGCATCGAAGTAATCGTTAAAAATATTCACAGCCGCATGTGCAATCAGCAGCCCGATGGTCGCGAGGACCGCATACCGGATGTTGAACGGCGAACCATAGCGGATGGATTCATACCAGGCAACCGCGGCGCCGAGAATGCCCAGGATCAGAGCTAAAATCAGAAAAGGAATGCGGATAACGGTGATAACGCCCCTGAGATTCATGTGTTGCGTCGATCGTCCTTCTATTGAATATTGTTCGCTGGTTTCTGGCCGCTGATCAAATGAGTTATGCGAAAACATCATTTCCGCCTATAACATTTCCAGCAGCGATTTCGATCCACTGAGCATCATATACAGGATGAAAATTACCCCGATGATGATTCGGTAGTATCCAAAAGCTTTAAATCCGTGGTTTTCCACAAACCTTATAAAAACTTTCACCGCCAGCCAGGCGGAAACGAAGGCTCCGACTAAACCAATCGCCAGAAGCATCAGCCCATGCGATGAAAAGGTTGCGTCGGTCTTCAGCAAATCATACCCCGTCGCCGCGCACATGGTGGGAACCGCCAGCAGGAAGGAAAATTCCGTGGCCTGTTTCTTGTTCAGTCCGTTGAAGACCCCGCCGATGATGGTTGCCGCGGCGCGGGACACGCCCGGAATCATGGACACACACTGCGCCAGACCAATGAAGAAGGCGTTTTTGTAAGAGATATCCTCCAGCTCTGCGTATTGTGTTTTCCGGACGACCACGCGTTTGTCGATCAGGATGAGGATAATGCCGCCAATAATCAGCGCCAGGGAAACACCCAGCGGGTTGAACAGATAGGTTTTGATGGTTTTATAGGCCAGAAATCCTATCACCGCGGTGGGGATGAAAGCGATGAACAGTTTGATGTAGATGGTGATGCCCTGAATGAAGCGCTGGTAATAAAGCATCACAATGGCCAGAATGGCTCCGATCTGAATGGCGATTTCAAAGGTCTTCACGAATGCGTCGTTGTGCATCTTCATGATGTAAGAGGCCAGGATCATGTGGCCGGTGGAGGAAACCGGCAGAAACTCCGTCACGCCTTCCACAATCGACAAAATGATCGCTTGTATGATGTCCATAGGGTTTTTCCGTTGATTTAAATCAATGAAACCATAAATTTCTTCGTGTAAAAATAGCATTAAAAACAGATGCTCTTTATCACAGATGCCAAAGAGAAACTAAACAAATTTCACGATGATTGATGCAGGCAGCTTACTCTTTCGTGCTGTCTTCTTGGACAGGCGCAGGTTCCGGCTCCGGGGGCGCCTGTTCTTCAGCGGCAGGCACAGCGGGAGGTTCCTGAACCGGCTCAATTTCCGCAAGCCACAGGGCATGGCGATGCCGGGCATAATCCAGACGTACTTTTCCCGTGAAGATGCCGCGCACCATCGGCCAGTTCGGCCGCAAAAGAATCGCCGCCATGTGCGCCAGAAACGCCAAAAAAAACAAAATAAAGAAAATATTGTGCACCCAGGTGGCCCAAAGAAGAACCGTAAGCGACATATCGGGCACGTAAATATTTTTATAGGTTTTCACCA